>NZ_JBFAXI010000120.1:0-24525 GCF_040680735.1 Streptomyces sp. NPDC051987
TTCCTCCTTGGCCCGGACGGCACCGCCGGCCGACGGGAGCATCAGCGCTCGACGTCCAGCGGCTCCAGGTCCTCGTCCCCGTCCAGGTCGAGGTCGTCGTCCAGCTCCTCGGCGTCCGCGACCTCCTCGCCGTCCGCCTCCTCGTCGTCGAAGACCGCGCTGACGTCGAAGCGGCACACCACGTGCTGCGGGTCGACCCCCTCGAAGGGCGCCTCCAGCCACTCGCCGGGCTCGGCCGGCTCGTCCGCCGCGGTCACCCAGAGCGTGGAGTCGCCCTCCTCCAGGCCGAATTCCTTGTGCCGGGAGGCGATCTCGTCCGGCTCGAACTCGCCGAACAGGACCCCGAGCGCCCCGTGGATCGTGCCGGCGGCGTCCTCGCCCGCGCCGGGACCGTCGTCGTACTCCGCCGCCTCGACCCGCTGGGCCTGGGCCAGCAGCCGCTGTGGCTCGGCCACCGCGTAGTCGCGGCGGATCAGCACGCTGATCGCGTTCGGTTCCTCGGGGCCCGCGTACGGCGGCAGCGAGTCGTCCGTACCGGGGATCTCGAAGGGCGTGACTTCGTCGTAGCGGTCGTAGAGAAGCTCGTCGTAGACCTCGGCGGCCGCGGCCAGCTGGTTGAACGCCTCGTAGACAGCCGGGTCGTCCTCCCCCGACCTGCGTTCGACCGCGGCCAGATGGCGGTCGAGCGCGGTCTTGACCGCCTCGGCGGCGGCGCGTACCTCGGCAGCGGTGGGCTGCGCAGCATCAGACATAGTGCAGACGCTATCCGTACCGGGCACCAGCCCGCACAATAGATGCGATGCCGGAATACGAATTTGTCGACGTGTACGTACCTCGCGGGGTGTCCCGCAAGGAGGCCACACGTCTGCTGACGGACCATGCCGAGTACGGACACTGGGAGTTGGACCGACTGAGCCTCATGCGCGACGGCAGCCGCAGGGTGCGGTTGCGCCGGCGGATCATCCGTCAGGTGCGTGCCACATGGTGAGACTGGCCGACTGACGGGACGGGCCCCGCGCCGCGGGGCCCGTCCCGTTCCACGCACCGCCATCGGTGCGTCACCGCCCGTGCGTCACGCCGCGGCGCGCGCCCTGCGGTACAGGACCGCGCCCGCGAGCAGCGCGCCCGCGCCCGCCGGGAGCGCGAGGCCCAGCGGCAGGTCACTGCCGGTGTGCGCGAGTTGCGGGGCGGCGGGGGTGCTCACCAAGGCGACGAGGCCGGAGCCGTGGGTACCGGCCGGGAGGGTCGCGTTCCCGGAGTGAGCGGGAGGGGTCCCGGGGTGCTGCCCCGGGTGCCCCGGAGTCCCGGGGTGACCTGGCGCGCCTGGATGCCCTGGGTGACCGGGCGTGCCCGGCTGTCCCGGCGTGCCGGGGTGCCCCGGCTGCCCCGGGTGACCGGGCGTCCCGGGGTTCCCTGGCGTTCCGGGTCCGTGGCCACCGTGGCCACCGTGACCACCGTGACCACCGTGACCACCGTGACCACCGTGGCCGGGGGGCTGCGAGGGGTGGCCGCCGCCCGGATGCCCGGGGTGTCCGGGATAGCCGGGGTGTCCGGGGCCTCCCGGGTGGCCCGGGTGGCCGTAACCCCCTCCGTTGGCGCACTCGTTGCCCACGGCGGTGTTGCCGATGCCGATGACGTTGACGCTGTTGCCGCAGACGTTGACCGGGACGTCGACCGGCGCCTGCACGGTGTTGCCCGAACCGACACCCGGCGAGCCTCCGGTGTGGCCCCCGGCGTGCGCGCCGCCGTGGGCTCGGTGGCCGCCGTAGCCCGTGGACGCATCGCCCCCGCCGCCGTGCTCGGCGCACTTGTTGCCCATCGACGGGTTGAGCGCGCCGACGACGTTGACGGTGTTGCCGCAGACGTTCACCGGCACGTGCACCGGCGCCTGCACCGTGTTGCCGGAGAGCACGCCGGGTGAGCCGCCGGCGGAGCCGACGGCTCCCGAGTCGGCGTGGGCGTATCCGCTCGCCGCGGCGATCACGCCGGTCGCCGCGGCCACTGTCATAAGGCCCTTGCGGGCACCCTGTCGCATTTCTGAATTTCCCCCTGCCTCGGATCCTGACCTTGCATTCCGCCGGACATTCATTCGGACGATTCCCGCGGAATAACCGGTCGGCCCCGGAGCGCATGGCGCGCACTCCGGGGCCGACGGAAAGACGCCCCTCAGGGAGTCGGCGTCACTTGTTGATGCAGGTGTTGCCGAAGGCGGGGTTCAGCAGCCCGATCACGGAGATCGTGTTGCCGCAGACGTTCACCGGGACGTGCACGGGAACCTGGATCACGTTGCCGGAAACGACACCCGGGGAACCCACGGCAGCGCCCTGGGCACCCGAGTCGGCGACGGCCAGGCCCGCACCCGCGAGAACCAGACCACCAGTGGCAGCCGCAGCAGCGACGACCTTCTTGAGCATTATTCCTCCTTGTTGGCAATGCGATTCCAAGTAGCGGATCGCATGGGGAGTAACGAGGAGGGAGTAATGGAGCTACGAGCTTATCGTCGCATTCACTCTTCTCAGTCTTCTTCGCACAGCCGCCCGATTACCTGAAGCCAGGGCTTCACGACGCGTCGATGAAACGGTCGAGCACGCGCACGCCGAACTGCAGCCCGTCCACCGGCACCCGCTCGTCCACGCCGTGGAACATGCCCGCGAAGTCCAGCTCCGGCGGCAGCCTGAGCGGGGCGAAGCCGAAGCCGCGGATACCGAGGTCGTCGAAGGACTTGGCGTCGGTGCCGCCGGAGAGCATGTAGGGGATCGCCTTGGCCGTCGGGTCCTCGGCGAGCAGCGAGGACTGCATGGCCTCCACCAGGGCTCCGTCGAAGCTGGTCTCCAGCGCCTTGTCGGAGTGCACGTCGGCGCGGACCACGTTCGGGCCGAGGATCCGGTCCAGGTCGGCGAGGAACTCCTCCTCGTGACCGGGCAGGAAGCGGCCGTCCACGTGCGCGGTGGCCTCACCGGGGATGACGTTGACCTTGTAACCGGCGTTCAGCTGGGTGGGGTTGGCGGTGTTGCTCAGGGTCGCGCCGATCAGCTTGGCGATGCCGCCGAGCCGCGCCAGCGTGGACTCCATGTCCTCCGGGTCCAGCTCGGTGCCGAGGGCGTCGCCCAGCTCGTCCAGGAAGGCCCGGGTGGTCTTGGTGACCCGCACCGGGAACCTGTGCCGCCCGAGCCGGGCGACGGCCTCGGAGAGCTCGGTGATCGCGTTGTCGCGGTGGATCATGGAGCCGTGCCCCGCGGTCCCGGCGACCTTCAGCTTCATCCAGTGCATGCCCTTCTCGGCCGTCTGGATGAGGTAGAGCCGGCGCTGCTCGCTGACCGTGAAGGAGAAGCCGCCGACCTCGCTGATCGCCTCGGTGACACCGTCGAAGAGGTCCGGGTGGTGGTCGACCAGGTGCCGGGCGCCCCAGGTGCCGCCGGCCTCCTCGTCGGCGAGGAAGGCCAGCACGATGTCGCGGGGCGGCCTGCGCCCGCTGCGCAGCCGGTCCCGCACGACCGCCAGGGTCATGGCGTCCATGTCCTTCATGTCGACGGCGCCCCGGCCCCACACGCACCCGTCCGCGACCTCGCCGGAGAACGGGTGGTGGGTCCAGTCGTCGGCGTTGGCCGGGACGACGTCGAGGTGGCCGTGGATCAGCAGGGCGGGCCGGGACGGGTCCGTGCCCTCGATGCGGGCCACCGTGGAGGCGCGGCCCGGGTGGGACTCGAAGATCTCGGGTTCCAGGCCGACCTCGGCGAGTTTCTCGGCGACCCACTCGGCCGCCTTGCGCTCGCCGGGACCGGAGTGGTCGCCGTAGTTGCTGGTGTCGAACCGGATCAGCTCGCGGCAGAGGTCCACGACCTCGTCCTCGCCGGTGACGCCCCTGGCCGTGTCCGTCTCGCTCACGCTGCTTCCTTCCGCTGTCACTGCCGCCCGGTCCCTGCCATCCTCTCTCCCTTCCCGCCCCGGGCCCAAGGCCGGTCCCGGCCCGTCACACGCCGTTCACGCCCGCCGGCCCCCGAGCGGGGTGTGATCGGCGGCCCCCGAAAGCCTGGTAGTGTTTCCTTCGTCGCCGCGAGGGAAGCCCGCACGGAAGAGCTCGCACGACAGACACCTTGTCCGGGTGGCGGAATGGCAGACGCGCTAGCTTGAGGTGCTAGTGCCCTTTATCGGGCGTGGGGGTTCAAGTCCCCCCTCGGACACCACGAAGAAACCCCTGCCGAGCAGGGGTTTCTTGGTTTTTACGGGTCTTTCGGGGCTTGCGGGTCCTACGGGTCCTTCGAGCGGAGTGCGGGCGACCACCTTCCGGTGGGCGCCGCGCTGTCTCGGCCCGGGGCCGTCCGCGAGCTCAGCGGAGGTCGTCGACGGCGCCGCCTATTCGGCCGTCCCGGAGGGCGAGGGTGGAGGTGAACGCACGGAGCGTGGCGCGGTCCAGCAGGAGCGCGGGCCCGTCGGGCCACTTGCTGTCGCGGACGGCGACCGTCGCCTCGTCGACGATCCCGCATTCCACGCAGTCGGACTGTGATGCGGACGCCGAGGACTTCCGCCAGATCACCGGCAGGGTCGACGCGTCGTCAGCGTGCTTCATTCCTTATTCGTTCTTCCTTATCTGGGTGATCAGTTCCACCGACGCCTCGACGGACTCGGCGGCAGACGTGAGGCGTTGCCACGCGGCCCGGTGCGTGGAGACCCGATCACGTTCCTCGATGTACAGGGCGGAGGTCAGCCCTTCCTGGTGGACGACGTCCAGGTCCGTGTGCGGACCGAAGCCCAGGATGCTGAAGGTGCCGGTGAGCCCGGCGTGCAGGGGAGCGTCCGAGCGCAACACCTGGATGTTGATGTTCGGACGCCGCCCCATCGTAAGCAGGCGCCCCAACTGCTCGTACATCAGGGCGGGATCCTCGGTGGTGGAGCGCAGGGCCTGTTCGGAGATGATCGCCCAGAGTGCCAGCGGGTCGCTGTCCCGGGTGAGGACGGCCTGGCGTGCCAGCCGTACCTCGACGAGCGCGTCGACCCGTGCCTCGACCGCCTCGGACATGGCGGTCGCCCGGATGATCTCGCGGGCGTACTCGGCGGTCTGGAGCAGTCCGGGGATCATGCCCAGCTGCCAGGTGGAGACCGTCTCGGCCTCCGCCTCCAGGCTGATCAGGTCCTCGTACACCGGGGTGAGGACACCCCGGTACGAGTGCCACCAGCCGCGCCGGCCGCCCTCCTTGGTGAGCGTGATCAGGGCCGCGCGCAGCTCGTCGCTGACGTCGCGGCCGAGTTCGGCGTACAGGTGGAGCAGCGCCTGGATGTCCGCTGCCTTGGGGGCCGTCTTGCCGGTCTCCATCCGGGACAGCTTGGAGGAGACGAACGCGCCTTCGGAGTGCTCGGCGACCTCGTCGAGGGTGAGTTCGCCGCGCAGTTCGCGCAACTTCGCACCGAGCCGTCGCCGGCGCACCGTGGGCGTGCTCACGGATTCCCCCTTCTCTCCGGTGAACTGCCCGACAGTCTGCCCGTGCCGCCCCGGCCGCCGCCACCGGCTGACGACTTGTGCCGCAAGTCTCTCGACCCGACGCGCAATATTTCACATCCCGTGGGACGTATTGCGATCGACTGTGCCGTGAAGGCACCATGAATCCGGGAAATACGACAGTGACCGCACTCGCATGGCGAACCACCGTGCCTGCGTTGGGACATGCCCGTGAGGGGATGCACATGATCGAACGCCAGCGGAGCACCACGACCGAAACCCGCGCCCCGCAAGTCGCCCCGCCGCCGGTTCTGTTACTGGCCAGCGAGCCTCAGTCGGCCAAAGCCGCCCGACTGTTCGTGAGCGACTTCATCACGCACCACTCCCCTGACGCCTCCCGCGACCACATCGACGCGGTCGCCCTGGTCACCTGCGAGCTGGTCACCAACTCCCTGCGCTACGAGACCGATCCGGACGACCCGGTCCGTCTCGTCATCGACTCGGACGGCTCCCGGACCCGGGTCGAGGTGCACGACCCGCTGGGCCGCCGTCCCCGGCTGCGCCCCATCCCGGTCGAACGCGACCGCGGCCGCGGTCTGCTCATCCTGGACGCGCTCTGCTCGGGCCGCTGGGGCGTGGGCAATCTGCCCTGGGGCAAGTCCATCTGGGCCGAGGTCAGCGCCGCGTGACCCGCGGTGCTCCGTGACGTCTCCTCCACCCCCAGGGTGACGGCCGGTTCCGTGGCGTTTTCTCCCCCTCCACGCCACGGGGCCGGCCGTCCCCGTAGGCGCCGCCGGACACATGGAGTTGGCCTGCCTCACGCTGTGTGGCCCATCTCTCGCCGGTGACGGAGAATGCCTGGTCAGAGGTTGCTGAAACGTCAAGGGCCTGCTCCGAACGGCCGCTGTCAAGTGGCCGTCACATGAACGGGAGCCTAGCGTCGTACTAATATTTCCGGCTTGTTACCCAGCCGGAGCCGGACAACCCCAGGCAGACCTGAGGGCCCGCCGGCGCCCCGGAGGGTTCCGGGAACGAGACGCGAGGACCGGATGGCAGCCATTGACGGGAGCAGTGCTCTCGGCCTGCTCGACGAAGAGATCCGCGAGGAGTTCGGGGACACGGCACGCTTCTCGGCCGGTGCGGCGGCTTCGCCGCGCACGCTCGTGGACGTGTTCGAAGCAACGGTACGGGCCCACCCCGACGAGCCCGCACTGGACGACGGCACCGCCCAGCTCACCTACCGCGCGCTGGCCGTCGAGGTCGAGAGGCTGCGGCGGCGGCTCGCCGAGGCCGGGATCGGGCTCGGCGACCGGGTGGGCGTGCGGGTCCCCTCCGGAACCAACGACCTGTACGTCGCCGTGCTCGGCGCGCTCGCGGCCGGGGCCGCCTACGTGCCCGTGGACGCCGAGGACCCGGACGAGCGGGCCGCACTGGTGTTCGGCGAGGCGGAGGTGGCGGCCGTCATCGGCGCGGGGCTGCACCTCGACGTGCGCCGCGACTCCGCGCGGCCCGCCGGCCGTCCCGGCACCGAGCACGACGCCTGGATCATCTTCACCTCCGGATCCACCGGCAAGCCCAAGGGCGTCGCCGTCACCCACCGCAGCGCCGCCGCCTTCGTGGACGCCGAGGCCGCGCTGTTCCTGACGGAGGAGCCGATCGGGCCCGGCGACCGGGTCATGGCGGGCCTCTCCGTGGCCTTCGACGCCTCCTGCGAGGAGATGTGGCTGGCCTGGCGGTACGGCGCCTGCCTGGTGCCCGTCCCCCGCTCCCAGGTGCGCAGCGGCGCCGACCTCGGCCCCTGGCTGGTCGAGCAGGAGATCACCGTCGTCTCGACCGTGCCCACGCTGGCCGCCCTCTGGGAGCCGGAGACCCTCAACGACGTCCGCCTCCTCATCTTCGGCGGCGAGGCCTGCCCGCCCGAGCTGGCGCAGCGCCTGGTGACCGAGGGCCGCGAGGTCTGGAACACCTACGGCCCCACCGAGGCCACCGTCGTCGCCTGCGCGGCCCTGATGACCGGCGAGGAGCCGATCCGCATCGGGCTGCCGCTGAACGGCTGGGAGCTCGCCGTCGTGGACGACGCGGGCGAGCCCGTGGCGATGGGCGAGAGCGGCCAGCTGGTGATCGGCGGGGTCGGCCTCGCCCGGTACCTGGACGCGGAGAAGGACGCCGAGAAGTACGCGCCGCTGGAGTCGCTGGGCTGGCAGCGGGCGTACCGCAGCGGTGACCTGGTGCGCGCCGACCGCGAGGGGCTGGTCTTCCTCGGGCGGGCCGACGAGCAGATCAAGCTGGGCGGGCGCCGGATCGAGCTGGGCGAGGTCGACGCGGCCCTCCAGGCGCTCCCCGGAGTCGCCGGTGCCGCGGCCGCGGTACGGACCGCCCGCAGCGGCAACCAGCTCCTCGTGGGCTATGTCGTCACCCAGGACGGCTGGGACCACGCGGCCGCCGTCGAGAAGCTGCGCGCCGAGCTGCCCGCGGCCCTGGTGCCGCTGCTGGCGCCCGTCGCCGAGCTGCCCACCCGCACGTCCGGCAAGGTCGACCGCAACGCCCTGCCCTGGCCGCTGGAGGGCCTGGAGGGCGGCGGCCCGGCCGAACAGCTGTACGGCACCGAGGCGTGGCTCGCCGAGCAGTGGACCGAGGTCCTCGGCGCTCCGGTGAGCAGCGCCGCCGACGACTTCTTCGCGATCGGCGGCGGCAGCCTGTCCGCCGCCCAGCTCACCACCCGGCTGCGCACCCGCTACCCGAGCGCGGCCGTCCTCGACATCTACCAGCAGCCGGTGCTGCGCAAGCTGGCCCGCCGGCTGGAGGAGTCCGTGCAGGACGACGGCGCCGAGCGCACCGTCGTGCCGGTGCCGCGCGGCGCCCAGCTGGTGCAGCTGGTGCTCCTGCTCCCCCTGTTCACCCTGCTCGGGCTGCGCTGGACGGTCGTCCTGGCCGCGCTCGGCAACCTGCTGGGCGGCTACGGCTGGCTGCCCACCGCCCCCTGGTGGCTGGTCGGCGTCGGGGCCGTGGCGCTGTTCACCCCGCCCGGCCGGATCGCGCTCGCGGCCGGTGGCGCGCGGCTGCTGCTGCGCGGCGTGCACCCCGGCACGTACCCGCGGGGCGGCTCGGTCCATCTGCGGCTGTGGGCGGCGGAGCGGCTGGCCGAGTCCGCCGGGGCGACCACGCTGACCGGGTCCTGGCTGGAGCGGTACGCGCGGGCACTGGGCGCCAAGATCGGCCCCGAGGTGGACCTGCACTCGCTGCCGCCGGTCACCGGCCTGCTCAGGATCGGGCGGGGCGCGGCCGTGGAGTCCGAGGTGGACCTGTCCGGCTCCTGGCTGGACGGCGACCGGCTGGTGATCGGGCCGGTCCGGATCGGCGCCCACGCGGTCGTCGGGACGCGCAGCATGCTCTTCCCGGGCGCCCGCGTCGGCAAGCGTGCCGAGGTGGCCCCGGGCTCCGCGGTCACCGGGCAGGTCCCGACCGGTCAGCGCTGGGCCGGCGCCCCGGCGGTCAAGCTGGGCAAGGCCAAGCGGAACTGGCCCAAGCAGCGGCCGCAGCGCGGCACCTACTGGCGGGTGATGTACGGCCTGACGGGCTTCGCGCTCAGCGCGCTGCCGGTGCTGGCGGGAGGCGCCGCGCTGCTGGTGGCCGGGCGGTTCCTGGCCCCCCGCGACGGCCTGGCCGAGGCCCTGCGGGGCGCGGCCGTCGCGCTGGTCCCGGCGACGCTGGCGTTCGGGCTTGCGTACGCGCTGCTGATCCTCGTGTCGGTCCGGCTGCTGAGCCTGGGGCTGCGCGCCGGCACCTACCCGACGCACAGCAGGACCGGCTGGCAGGCGTGGACGGTGTCGCAGCTGATGGACCGCTCCCGGGAGACCCTGTTCCCGCTGTACGCCGGGCTGGTCACGCCGGTGTGGCTGCGGCTGCTCGGGATGCGGATCGGCAAGGGCGCCGAGGTGTCGACCGTGCTCGCGCTGCCGAGCCTGACGACGGTCGGCGAGGGCGCGTTCCTGGCCGACGACACGCTGACCGCGCCGTACGAGCTGGGCGGCGGGTACGTGCGGATCGGGCGGGCGGAGATCGGGCGGCGGGCGTTCCTCGGGAACTCCGGGATGACCGCGCCGGGGCGCAGCGTGCCGGACGGCGGTCTGGTGGGCGTGCTGTCGGCGACGCCGAAGAAGGCCAAGAAGGGCACCTCCTACCTGGGGCTGCCGCCGGTGAAGCTGCCCCGCAGCGCGGCCGACGGCGACCAGAGCCGGACGTACGAGCCGCCGGCGCGGCTGCTGTGGGCGCGGGCGCTGGTGGAGACGTGCAGGATCGTGCCGGTGCTGTGCTCGGTGGCGCTGGCCGGACTGACGGTGGCCGCGCTGTGCGTGCTGGGCGGATGGGCGCCGCTGCTGTCGGGCCTGGTGCTGCTGGCCGCCGGTGCGGTCGCGGGTCTGGTCTCGGTGCTGGCCAAGTGGGTGCTGGTGGGGCGGCACCGCAGCGGGGAGCACCCGCTGTGGAGTTCGTTCGTGTGGCGCAACGAGCTGGCGGACACGTTCGTCGAGGTGCTGGCGGTGCCGTGGCTGGCCGGCTCGGTTCCGGGTACTCCCGTGATGACGGCCTGGCTGCGCGGCCTCGGGGCGCGCATCGGCAAGGGTGTCTGGGTGGAGAGCTACTGGCTTCCGGAGACGGATCTGGTGACGCTGGAGGACGCGGCCACGGTGAACCGCGGCTGTGTGCTGCAGACTCACCTCTTCCACGACCGGATCTTGCGGACGGATACTGTGGTTCTCCGTGAGGGCGCCACACTGGGTCCTGGCGGGATCGTGCTGCCCGGCAGCACGATCGGGGCCCGTACCACCCTCGGGCCCGCGTCGCTCGTCATGGCGGCGGAGTCGGTTCCCGACGACACCCGCTGGCTCGGCAACCCGATCGAGGCATGGCGTCCCTGAGCGCGGGCCGTCCGGTGGCCGTGGGTGTCGGCGCGCCGAGAGACGGTTCGAGCACAGCGCAGGGAGCGAACGCGGAAGTGGCAGTGCAGCAGTCAGCGGGTCCGGACCCGTATTTCCCGGACAACGGCGACCCCCGGTACCGGGTGCATCGCTATGAGCTCACGCTGGACTACCGGCCCGGACCCAACCGGCTGGCCGGCATGGCCCGGATCAACGCGATCGCGGGCCGGGCGGCCCTGTCCGAGTTCCAGCTGAACCTGGCCGACTTCAAGATCGGCCGGATCCGGGTGGACGGCCGTCAGCCGCACTGGACGCACCGGGGCGGCAGGCTGCGGATCAAGCCGGCGAAGCCGGTGCGCGCCGGGGCGGCCTTCACCGTGGAGATCCACTGGTCCGGCAACCCGAAGCCGGTGAACAGCCCGTGGGGCGGGATCGGCTGGGAGGAGCTGACGGACGGCGCGCTGGTGGCCAGCCAGCCGGTCGGCGCGCCCTCCTGGTTCCCGTGCAACGACCGGCCGGCCGACAAGGCGTCGTACCTGCTCTCGGTCACCTGCCCGTCGGCGTACTCGGTGGTGGCCGGCGGCCGGCTGCTCACCCGGACCACGAAGGCGTCCACCACGACCTGGGTGTACGAGCAGGCGGCGCCGACGTCGAGCTATCTGGTGAGCCTCGCGATCGGCAAGTTCCAGACCGTGCTGCTGGGCGACCCCGGCTTGGGCGGTGTGCCCATGCACGGTCACATACCGGCGCATCTCCTGCCGGAGTTCTCCAGGGACTTCGCGCGGCAGCCCGCGATGATGGACCTGTTCCAGCGGCTGTTCGGGCCGTACCCGTTCGACGAGTACGCGGTGGTCGTCGCCGACGAGGAGTTCGACGTCCCCGTCGAGGCCCAGGGGTTGTCGCTGTTCGGCGTCAACCACGTGGACGGTGCCCGGGGTTCGGAGCGGCTGGTGGCGCACGAACTCGCCCACCAGTGGTTCGGCAACAGCGTGTCCATCGCCGACTGGCGGCACATCTGGCTGAACGAAGGGCTCGCCAAGTACGCGGAGTGGCTGTGGTCGGAGCGGTCGGGCGGGCGCAGCGCCCAGCAACTGGCGGCCGCCGCCCACCGGTTGCTGTCCGGGCTGCCGCAGGACATCCGGATCGCAGCCCCCGGCAAGAAGTCGATGTTCGACGACCGGCTCTACGAGCGGGGCGGTGTCACGGTCCACGCGATCCGCTGCGCGCTCGGCGACGACCGGTTCTTCCACATGCTGCGCGCGTGGGTGGGGCTGCACCGGGGCGGGTCCGTGACGACCGCGACGTTCACGGCCCATGTGAACCGGTTCGCGGACGAGCCGTTGGACGGCCTGCTGGACGCCTGGGTGCACCGCACGGCACTGCCGGCGCTGCCCACCCCGGCCGTCCCGGCCCGCCCGGCCCAGCCGCCCACCAACGCCGAGTCGGCGTAGGGGGCGGGCCGTGACTCCGAAGCGCTCCCGGCAGCGGCGGCCCGCCGCCTGCCCGTGCGGTCTGCCGGAGACGTACGAGAGGTGCTGCGGCCGGTTCCACCGGGGGGAGGCGGCGGCGCCCACGGCCGAGGCGTTGATGCGCTCGCGCTACAGCGCCTTCGTGACGGGTGACGAGCCGTACCTGCTGCGCACCTGGCACCCCCGGACCCGCCCGGCCCGGCTCGACCTGGACCCCGGCATGCGCTGGACCGGCCTGGAGGTCCTGGCGGCGAGCGACGGGTCGGCCTTCCACACCACCGGCACGGTGACCTTCCGCGCGTCCTTCGAGGGCGGCTCACTGCGGGAGCACAGCCGGTTCGAGCGGGTCGACGGAGCCTGGGTGTATCTGGACGGGGTGTTCCCGCGGGAGTAGCGCTACGGCGCCAGGACGTCCAGTTCCTGGAGGGCGCCCGCCGTGATGGCGCGGGTCAGGTGCTCGGCGCGGGGGGCGTCGCCCTCGCGTACCGCTTCCGCTAGCTGGACGTGGAGGGTGACGGCGGCCGGGTCGGGGTCCTCGAACATGACCTCGTGGTGGGTGCGGCCGGAGAGGACCTCGGCGACGACGTCACCGAGCCGGGCGAACATCTCGTTGCCCGAAGCGGTCAGGATCACCCGGTGGAACGCCACGTCGTGGACGAGGTAGGCCTCCAGCTTGTGCCCGCGTGAGTTGGCCACCATGCCGAGGGCGCACTCGGTGAGCTCGGCGCACTGCGCGGCCGTGGCGTGCCGCGCGGCCAGGCCGGCCGCGACCGGCTCGATCGCCGACCGCAGCACGGTGAGCGAGCGCAGCTGGTGCGGGCGGTCGGCGCCGGCCAGGCGCCAGCGGATGACCTGCGGGTCGTAGACGTTCCACTCGGCCTTCGGGCGGACGGTGACGCCCACCCGGCGCCGGGACTCGACCAGGTGCATGGATTCGAGGACCCGGACCGCCTCGCGCATCACGGATCGTGACACCTCGAAGTGCTGGGCCAGTTCGTCGGTGCGCAGGACACTTCCCGGCGGGTACTCGCCCGCGGTGATGGCGGGGCCGAGAGCGTCAAGTACTCGGCCGTGCAGGCCCCGGCCCGGTGTGCTCATGCACTCAGCGTACCGAGTGGATCACCGAGCCAAAAAGTCAGACTTATATGCCACAGGCTCTTGAATTCGTCGTACCTAATGGGTTTCAGTGAGGCCGACGCCGGTTGTCGTACGCCGGCGCCGGCTGTCGAGATCTCCCGAGGAAACAGCGAGGCAGTGATGCGGACCCCACACGTCGTGGCGGTGATGGGCGTCGCCGGCACGGGCAAGACCACGATCGGTCCCCTGCTCGCCGCCCGGCTCGGCGTCCCGTACGCCGAGGGCGACGACTTCCACCCGCCGGCCAACATCGCCAAGATGTCGGCCGGGCACCCGCTCGAGGACGCCGACCGGTGGCCGTGGCTGGACACCATCGGCGCCTGGGCGCACGGCAGGGAGGGCCTCGGTGGGGTGGTCAGCTGCTCGGCGCTGAAGCGGGCGTACCGCGACCGGCTCCGGGCCTCCGCCCCGGACCTCGTCTTCGTGCACCTCACCGGTGACCGGCAGCTCATCGGTGACCGGATGTCGCACCGGCAGGGACACTTCATGCCGACCGCGCTGCTGGACTCGCAGTTCGCCACGCTCCAGCCGCTGGAGGCGGACGAGGCCGGCGTCGCCGTGGACATCGCGGGCGACCCGGAGGAGATCACCGCACGGGCCGTACGGGCACTGGAAGCGCTGCCCGACCGCACCTCGCACTGACTCACCCTTTCCGTTTCTTGTCTCCCCGTCATCGCCCTTCTCGCCTTTCCGTCTCCCTCCTCTACCCCCTCTTGTCCCCATAACCGCAAGGAACCCCGTGACCAGACTCAGCGTCGAGGTGCTGGCAGCGGACGCCGTCGCGCCCATCACCTCGGCCGGACACGCCCGGCTCGGCGTCGCCGTCCTGTTGGGCATCGCCGTCATCGTCCTGCTCATCACCCAGTTCAAGGTCCACGCCTTCCTGGCGCTCACCATCGGCTCGCTCGCGCTCGGCGCGTTCGCCGGGGCGCCGCTGGACAAGGTCATCACCAGCTTCACCACCGGGCTCGGCGCCACCGTCGCCGGCGTGGGTGTCCTGATCGCGCTCGGGGCGATCCTGGGCAGGCTGCTGGCCGACTCCGGCGGTGCCGACCAGATCGTCGACACGATCCTCGCCAAGGCCGGCGGGCGGGCGATGCCCTGGGTGATGGTGCTGATCGCCTCCGTGATCGGGCTGCCGCTGTTCTTCGAGGTCGGCATCGTGCTGCTCATCCCGGTGGTGCTGATGGTCGCCAAGCGGGGCCACTACTCCCTGATGCGCATCGGCATCCCGGCCCTCGCCGGTCTGTCCGTGATGCACGGCCTGGTGCCTCCGCACCCCGGCCCGCTGGTCGCCATCGACGCGGTCCACGCCAACCTGGGCCTGACCCTGGCCCTCGGCGTCCTGGTCGCGATCCCGACCGTGATCATCGCCGGTCCGCTGTTCTCCAAGGTCGCGGCCCGCTGGGTGGACGTGCAGGCCCCCGACCGGATGCTCCCGCAGCGCCCGTCCGAGGAACTGGAGAACCGCCCCGGCTTCGGCGCCACCCTCGGCACCATCCTGCTGCCGGTCGTCCTGATGCTCGCCAAGGCGCTGGTCGACATAGTCGTCGACGACCCGGCCCACACCGTCCAGCGCGTCTTCGACGTCATCGGCTCCCCGCTGGTCGCGCTGCTCGCGGCCGTGCTCGTCGGCATGTTCACGCTGGGCCGGCCCGCCGGGTTCTCCAGGGAGCGCATCGCGGAGACGGTCGACAAGGGGCTCGTGCCGATCGCGGGCATCCTGCTGATCGTGGGCGCGGGCGGCGGCTTCAAGCAGACGCTGATCGACTGCGGGGTCGGCCGGATGATCCTGGAGATCTCCAAGGACTGGTCCATACCGGCGCTGCTGCTGGCCTGGCTGATCGCGGTGGCGATCCGGCTGGCGACGGGCTCGGCGACGGTGGCCACGGTGTCGGCGGCGGGCCTGGTGGCTCCGCTGGCGGCCGACATGTCGAGCGCCCACACCGCCCTGCTCGTCCTGGCCATCGGCGCGGGCTCGCTGTTCTTCAGCCACGTCAACGACGCCGGGTTCTGGCTGGTGAAGGAATACTTCGGCCTCAGCGTCGGCCAGACCCTCAAGACCTGGTCCGTGATGGAGACGATCATCTCGGTGGTCGGCGGCGGCCTGGTCCTGCTGCTGTCACTGGTGATCTAGCGTCGGGCGGGGTGCGGCCGGTGCCGGCCGGTGCGGCCGGTGCGGCCGGTGCGGCCGGTGCGGCCGGTGCGGCCGGTGCGGCCGGTGCGGCCGGTGCGGCCGGTGCGGCACCGCCGGACTCCGCCGTCTCGGCCGGTCGCCGTTGCGGCGGGAGGAGGAGAGCCGGGCGTCGGGAGCTCCGGGCGCAGTCCACGCCCCTGCGGGAAAGGCCGCAGGGCAGCGCCGGACGCGGGGCGGGGCTGCGCCGGGCTTCCCGACGGGACGGTGATCGGCCGCGCCTCTGGTGGCCGGGCTGGACGGTGATCGGCCGCGCCTCTGGTGGCCGGGCGGCGTCGGAGAGCGCGTCTGGGCGGACCCCCTCGCGCTACGGCCGCCACAGCGGGTGTTCGCGTCTGGCCCAGTCACGGCTCACCGTGCCCGTGCGCAGGCCCCGGCGGGACTCCGGGTCGCCGAGGGCCATGCCGATGTGGCCGGCCAGGACGATGCCGATGGTCAGGGCCAGCCAGTCGTGGACGAAGGTGGCCGACGTGCGCCACATCAGCGGGGCGAGGTGGGTGAACCACATGAGCAGGCCCGTGCCCAGCATGACGAGGGTGGCCCCGGCGATCCAGTTCGCGTAGATCTTCTGGCCGGCGTTGAACTTGCCGGCCGGCCGGGAGGAGCGGCGCTTGTCGCGGCTCAGGACGGCACGCAGCCAGAGCCTGTCGTGCGGGCCGAAGCGGTTCAGGAAGCCGAGGTCCCTGCGGAAGGCGCGGGAGGCGAGGCCCAGCAGGACCGGGACCGGGAGCGCCAGGCCCGCGCACTCGTGGATGCGCACGACCAACTCGCGGCGGCCCACGAGGACCGCCAGCTGCGGGATGTAGAGGCAGGCGGCCGTCGCGACGCACAGGCCCATCAGCAGTGCCGTGGTGCGGTGCACCCAGCGCTCGGCGGCGGTGAAGCGGTGCAGCCGGTCCGTGGCGGCCGGGGCCTCAGCTCGTAGGCTCATCGTCACGTCCGTTCGAACGGCCGACCCAGGCGTCGACGTCGTAGCCGAGTCTCTCCCAGTAGCCCGGTTCGACCTTGTCGGTGACCGTGATGCCGGAGAGCCACTTGGCCGACTTATAGAAGTACATGGGGGCGACGTAGAGGCGGACCGGGCCGCCGTGGTCGTGGGTGATCGCCTTGTTCTGCATGCGCAGCGCGACCAGGACGTCCGGCCGGCGCGCCTGGTCGAGGGTGAGGCTCTCGGTGTACGCGCCGTCGAAGCAGGTGAAGTGGATCGCCTTCGCGGTGTCCCGGACGCCCGCCAGGTCCAGCAGGTCGGAGAGGCGGACGCCTTCGAAGGGGGTGTCCGGCACCCGCCAGCCGGTCACGCACTGGACGTCCTTGACCAGCCGGGTCTGCGGCAGGGCCCGCAGGTCTGCCAGGGTGTACGTACGCGGCTTGTCGACCAGCCCGTCGATCCTGAGCTGGTAGTCGGCGGCGGTCTTGTCCGGTACCGACCCGGTCACCGAGTAGTAGCGGAAGCCGCCGCCGTTCGGGAGGAGGCCGGTCAGGCCCGTCGGGTCCTTGCCGGAGAAGGCGCCGAGGACCGACTCGGTGACGCGCTGCAGCACCGGCGCGGTCACCAGGCCGAGCGCGCCGAGGCCGATGGTGCCCAGGAACACCCGGCGGCCGACCGGGCTTCCCTCCTCGGTGCGCCGCGGTTCCTCGGATCGTTCAGAGTTCACGCCCTCATTCGAACACCATCGGGGCGGGCTCGGCCACGGAATCCGGCGGCCGTAAGGAATCCACAACCTCTTCTCATGATCCGCCCTCCCGGCCTCCCAGCACCCGCTCCCGGGCCGCCCGGAACGCCTCGCACGGGTCGCGGTCCGGGTAGGACCAGGGTGCCACGGTGGCATGGCGTCCGATGCGCTGCAACAGGGCCGCGGCCTCGGCGTACCGGCCGGCGCCGAAGGTGGCGTGGGCGAGATGGTTCAGGTCGACGGGGCGGCGGGGATGCTCCTCGCTCCCCCACTCCAGCCACCAGTCGAAGGCGGCGCCCAGGGCGCGCTGCGCGGCCGGCTCGGTCCAGTGCCCGGCGGCGGCCGGGTCCGCGGGGGCCTGGCCGGTGGTGGCGAGCACCCGGTGGCGTTCGGTGTACGCGACGACCGGCAGAACGGCGAGCGGGGAGTCGGCCGGCGCCTCGGCCGCCGCGCGGTCGGCGAAGGCGCACAGTTCGTCCGTCTCCCGGGTCTCGGTCTCCGCGATCCTGGCCACCATCAGGTGGTGGGCGTGGTGGTGCTCGGGATGGCGGCGGCGCACCTCGCCGAAGGCCCGGCGGGTGTCCTCGTCGGTGCCCAGGTGGCGGGCCACCAGGAGGAGGCCGAGCCACGGGGTGGGGTCGGCGGGGGCGAGCGCGGCGGCGCCGGCGCAGGCCTCACGGGCGCGCTCCGGATCCTCCTTGCCGCGCAGGGCGCGCCGGACCAGGGTCAGGGCGTACAGGACGGCGGCGCCGGGCGAGCCGGGCTCGGCGAGCAGCCACTCGCGGGCCCAGGCGACGGCGTAGGGCTCGCGGGCGAGGACGGTGACCCGGTGGCCGCGACGGTCCCAGTCCTCACCCGTATGGAGCAGCAGAGAGCGGGCGGACTGCCAGCGGCCCTGGGCCAACGCGGCCCGCGCCGAGATCAGTTCGGCGTCGCCCAGCGCGTCGTCGGGACAGTGCTCGCACCCGGGGTGCGGGGCCGGGCGGGGGCTCTCGTCGACGGCCGGGCCGGGGTCGGACACGGCCTGGCCTGGGCCTAGGGCGGGCGGGGTTGGGGGCACCGCGGAACTTCCTGGTTGTCGGGCTGCCATCGGCCGATCACGCACAGCAAACCCCCCGCCAAGACTTTGCGTCAAGCCGAACGGGGCTGGTGCCCCGTTCAACTACCCTGTTCCTGGGGGAACTTGGCGCGCGCCGGGAGCCGGTGGGCGTACCGTGGCCGTGGGGCACCGGGTGGCGACTGTGGCGTACGCCATAGCGCGGGCCGCCCGTGCGTCGGACCATGGCCGTAGGGTCACGTAACCGCCCCGATCCACCCATCACGGTCGACTCGGGCAGCGTGACCGAGTCAACCGCCCGGTTCCGGGTACCCCCGGAACAATCCCCCTCCGGGAGCGCTACAGTCGGCCACTACGCACTCCGTAGCCCGGCCGCAGATCGAGGTACGCAGCGTGTCCGTTCTGGTTCTGATTCTCGCCGTGAGCGCAGCCTGTTGCCTGGGCTTCGGGTTCGTGCTCCAGCAGAACGTCGCCCAGAAGGCACCGCTCAGCGACTTCCTCTCGCCCCGGCTGCTGCTCGACCTGATGCGGGTGCCGCGGTGGCTAGGCGGCATCGGCCTCATGGTGGCCGGCATGATCCTGGGCGCGATCGCCCTCGGCAAGGGCGAGATCTCGCTCGTCGAACCGCTGCTCGCGACCAACCTCCTGTTCGCCCTCGCGCTCTCCCGGCACCAGACCAAGCACCCCCTCAGCCACCAGGGCTGGGCCGGCCTCGTCCTGCTGGCGGGCGGCGTGACCGCGTTCATCCTGGCGGGCCAGCCACGCGGCGGCGACGCCGTGACCGACCCGGCGCGCCACTGGCTGATCATCGGCGTGATGGTGGGCACCGCCCTGCTGCTCACCACCTACGCCAAGCGGTCCCGCCTCAGCGCGGGGCCCACCCTGCTCGCCCTCGCCGCAGGCCTGCTCTACGGCGTCCAGGACGCGCTGACCCGGGTCACCGGCACCCGGTTCTCCGAGGGCGGCATCGTGGAGGTGCTGACCGGCTGGCAGCCGTACGGCGTGCTGGTCCTCGGGGTCACCGGGCTGATCCTCGTGCAGAGCGCGTTCGAGACGGCCGAGCTGCGCAACTCGCTGCCCGCGCTCACCGCGGCCCAGCCGCTCGCCGGGATCCTGTGCGGGGTCGGCTTCCTCGGGGACCGGCTGCGCACCGACACGGGGGCGCTGGCCTGGGAGGCGGCGGGGCTCGCGGCGATCGTGGCGGGCATCGTGCTGCTCGGTCTGCATCCCGCGATGCCGCGCGGTACGGCGCCGAAGGAGCCGTCGCTCGACCTCCAGCCGCGCTGACGCCGGCGGCTGACGCGGGCGAGCCGTCCGCCTGCTTGGATGGCGGCATGAGCGCTGCTGACGAGATCCTCGACATCGTCGACGAGCACGACCAGGTCATCGGGCAGTCCCCGCGCGGCGAGGCGTACGCCAGGGGCCTGCGCCACCGCTGCGTCTTCATCCAGGCCCGCGACGCCGCCGGCCGCGTCTTCGTCCACCGCCGCACCGCGACCAAGCTCGTCTTCCCCTCCCTCCACGACATGTTCGTCGGGGGCGTGGTCGGGGCGGGCGAGTCCTACGACGACGCGGCGCTGCGGGAGGCCGAGGAGGAACTGGGCGTCAGCGGGCTGCCGCGGCCCACGTTCCTCTTCAAGTTCCTGTACGACGGCGGGGCCGGGCGGAGCTGGTGGTCGGCGGTGTACGAGGTGCGCTGCGAGCTGCCGGTGCGGCCGCAGGTGGAGGAGGTGGCGTGGCACGACTTCCTCACGGACGAGGAGGTGGTGTCGCGGCTCGGGGAGTGGGAGTGGGTGCCGGACGGGGTCGCGGCGTGGGAGCGGCTGCGGGAGTGGCGGGGCTGAGGCGGGAGGTAGGGACGCTCACCGGCGCCGGCCGGTTCCCGCCCGCCCACTCCGTGCCGCCCCAGCGGCACGACTGCCCGCGGCTGCATGAGACACGGCTGGACAGCGCCCCGTAAGGGGCGCGGGGCTGTGTCCGCTATGCGGCTGCGCCGCGTGGGCGCGACCGGCCCTCACCCGCCCGCAGCCGAAATATCGGCCCTCCCACCCCCGGGTAGGCTTCCTACACGTGATCGAGTTCGCGCGGAACGTCCGTTTGTGGTTCGCCCCCGAAGAGGTGCGGCAAGAGGGAACGACCCCCGACTACCGTTTCTCCCTCGCCAACGAGCGGACGTTCCTGGCCTGGCTGCGGACCGCCCTCGCCCTCATCGGCGGCGGATTCGCCGTCGACCAGTTCCTGCCCGACCTCGGCCGGGCCTGGCGCGTCGGACTCGCCCTGGCCCTCCTCGCCGCGGGCGTCCTCTGTTCGCTGCGTGCCGTCAACCACTGGATGCGCTGCGAGCGCGCGATGCGGCGCGGTGAGGACCTCCCGGTCTCCCGGTTCCCGGCCCTGCTGAGCGTGGTCATCGCCGTGGTCGCCGTCGCGATGGTCGTCGTCGTGCTCGTCGGGTGGGAGGGATGACGGAGCCGCCCCGCGACCCCGGGCTCCAGCCGGAGCGGACCCGGCTGGCCTGGCGCCGTACCACGCTGTCGGCGACGGTCGCCGCCGTGCTCGCGGCGAAGACCACCCTGCACGGCGGCACCTCGGCCGTCGGGGTGCTCGCCTGCGCCGCCTGCTGCGCCCTCTGGCTGGGCTTCCTCCTGGTCGCCCACCTCCGTATCCGCGCCCTGGCGGTCACCGGGCGCCCGGTGACCCTCACCCCCCGGTCGGCGACCTGGGCGGTGCTGTGCACGGTCGGCATCGCCCTGTGCGCCGCCGCACTGGTCGTGTAGCCCCCTCAGCCCGTGGGCCGGCGCCCGTTCAGCCCTCCTCCGGCCAGTCCACGGTGACCACCAGCTTGCCCCGGGTGTGCCCCTCCTGGCTGCGGCGCTGTGCGTCGGCCGCCGCCTTCAGCGGAAACGTCTCGGCCACCTGGACCGTGAGCGCGCCCTGTTCCGCGAGCGCGGCGAGCCGGGTCAGGTCCCCGGCATCGGGGCGTACGAAGCAGTACCGGCCGCCGAAGTCGACGACGTCCGGGTCGGCGATCGAGGCCATCCTCCCCTCGGGGGCGAGCAGGTTCGCCGAGACGGTCAGCGTCTCGCCGCCGACGGTGTCGAAGACGGCGGCCACCCCCTCCGGGGCCAGCCCCCGCACCCGTTCGGAGAGACCCGCGCCGTAGGTGACCGGCTCACCGCCGAGGCCGCGGACGAAGTCGTGGTTCGGCTCGCTCGCCGTGCCGATGACCCGGGCGCCGAGATGGACCCCGAGCTGCACGGCGAGCGAGCCGACCCCGCCGGCGGCGGCGTGCACCAGGATCGTCTCGCCGCGCTTGACCTCCAGGGCGTGCACCAGCACCTGGTAGGCGGTGAGACCGGCCAGCGGCAGCCCGGCGGCCTGTTCGAAGGTGAGGTTGCGCGGCTTGCGGGCGAGCGTGCGCACCGGGGCGGCGACGTACTCCGCGAAGGTGCCCCGGGAGAGGAAGTCCTCGCGGACGTAGCCGATCACCTCGTCGCCGACCGCGAACTCGGTGACGGCTGCGCCCGGCTGGACGACCACGCCCGAGACGTCCCAGCCGGGGATCACCGGGAAGACGGCGTCCAGGACCGCGTGCAGATGGCCCTCACGGCACTTCCAGTCGACCGGGTTGACGGCCGCCGCGCGGACCTTCACCAGCACCGAGTCGGGGCCGACCTTCGGGTCCTTGACCTCGCCGTACTCCAGCACCTCGGGGCCGCCGTACCGGCTGTAGCTGATGCCTTTCATGCAAACGACCCTCCGGGGTACTCGGACGCCACGCAACCGGGATGCCCGCATATGCGCCGTTTGCGTGGCAGCCTGTCCGTCGGTATCACGCCACACCCCTGAACCTTGCTCCACCCGAAACCCTTCATCCCCCGAGACCCTGTACCCCCCGAAGGCGAGCACCATGACCACCCTGCACCAGGAACACACCGCGCACGGCCACAGCCACGGACCGGACTGCGGGCACGACCAGGTGCCGCACGGCGACCACATCGACTACGCCCACAACGGACACCTGCACCGCGAGCACGCCGGCCACTGGGACGAGTGCGAGCCCGACGGCCACGTCACCCACGAGGCGCACGAGCACCGGCACGGTGACGGCTGCGGGCACACCGGCGTCCTGCACGGCGACCACATCGACTATCTGCACGACGGCCACCGGCACGCCGAGCACGAGGGCCACTGGGACGACCACTGAGCCGGTTCCTACCCGTGACGGCTCCCCGCTCTGCGCGCGCGGGGAGCCGTCGCGCGCCGTCCGGGCCGTAGGGTGGTCCCGGTCACGTTTGGTCCCCGCGCTGGACGACATACCGACTGGTCGGCATCATGAGTCGGGTCCCGTTCGTTCGTCGTAGGAGCGATGCATGAGCCCCGACCACCCGCCCGGACTCGATCTCGACCGGCTGCGCGGCCTGCTGGACCGCGAGCGCCCCGGTCTGGTGACCGGTCCGCTGACCGGAAGGCTGATCGAGGGCGGACGGTCGAACCTCACCTACGCGATCTCCGACGCCACCTCGAAGTGGGTCGTACGGCGGCCGCCGCTGGGTCACGTGCTGGCGACCGCGCACGACATGAAGCGCGAGCACCGGGTGATCAGCGCGCTGTACCCGACAGAGGTGCCGGTGCCGCGCCCGGTGCTGCTGTGCGAGGACACGGAAGTCGTCGGGGCGCCCTTCTACGTGATGGAGTTCGTGGCGGGCACCCCGTACCGCACCGCCGAACAGCTCGTGCCGCTCGGCCCCGAGCGGACCCGTGACGCCGTGCTGTCCCTGGTGGACACCCTCGTCGAGCTGCACGCCGTGGACCCCGCGGAGGTCGGCCTCGCCGACTTCGGCCGCCCCGAGGGTTTCCTGGACCGCCAGCTGCGCCGCTGGGGCAAGCAGCTGGACGCCTCCCGCAACCGCGAACTGGCCGGCATCGACGAGCTGCACGCGACCCTGGGCCGCCGGCTGCCCGACTCCCCCGCGCCCACGGTGATCCACGGCGACTACCGGCTCGACAACGTCCTGATCGGTGACGACGACCGGATCAAGGCGGTTCTCGACTGGGAGATGTCGACGCTCGGCGACCCGCTGACCGACCTGGGCCTGCTGGTGATGTACAGCCTGCCGCTGGGCGCGCCCGACTCCCCGGTGTCCACCACCGCCGAGGCGCCGGGCCATCCGGCACCGCGCGAGCTGGTCGAGCGGTACGCGGACCGCTCGGGGCGGGACGTCTCGCACATCTCCTGGTACACGGCGTTCGCCTGGTTCAAGCTCGCGGTGATCCTGGAGGGCATCCACTACCGGTACACCCTGGGCCAGACGCTCGGGCAGGGCTTCGACCGCATCGGCGAACTCGTCCCCGTCTTCATCGACCACGGACTGACCACTCTTCAGGAAGGCTGACCGGTCATGGACTTCGCGTTCGACGCGCGCACCGAGGAGCTGCGTGCTCAACTCCAGGCCTTCATGGACGAGTTCGTCTACCCGGCCGAGTCGGTGGCGGAGGAGCAGCGGGCCGCACTGGCCTCGCCGTGGGACACCCCGGCCGTGGTGGAGGAGCTGAAGGCCGAGGCCCGCAGGCAGGGGCTGTGGAACCTCTTCCTGCCCGACGCCGAGTACGGCGCCGGCCTCACCAACCTGCAGTACGCGCCGCTCGCCGAGCTCACCGGCCGCTCGCCGCACCTGGCGCCCACCGCGCTGAACTGCGCGGCGCCGGACACCGGCAACATGGAGGTGCTCGCCCAGTTCGGCGACGAGGCGCAGAAGAAGCAGTGGCTGGAGCCGCTGCTGGCCGGCGAGATCCGCTCCGCGTTCGCGATGACCGAGCCGGAGGTGGCCTCCTCCGACGCCACCAACATCACCACCCACATCGAGCGGGACGGCGACGACTACGTCATCACCGGCCGCAAGTGGTACATCTCGGGTGCGATGAACCCGGACTGCAGAATCTTCATCGTGATGGGCAAGACGGACCCGGACGGGCCCGACATCCGGCGCCAGCAGTCCATGGTCCTGGTCCCGCGCGACACCCCCGGTGTCACCGTCAAGCGGGCGATGAAGGTCTTCGGCTACGAGGACCACTACCACGGCGGCCACGCCGAGGTGGTCTTCGACCACGCGCGCGTGCCGGTGTCGAACCTGGTCGGCGAGGAGGGCGGCGGCTTCGCCATCGCCCAGGCCCGGCTCGGTCCCGGGCGGATCCACCACTGCATGCGGCTGATCGGCATGGCCGAGCGCGCGATCGAGCTGATGTGCCGCCGGGCCGTCTCGCGCCAGGCCTTCGGCAAGGCGCTCGCCCAGCAGGGTGTGGTGCACAACTGGATCGCCGACGCCCGGGTGACGGTGGAGCAGCTGCGGCTGCTGGTGCTCAAGACGGCCTGGCTGATGGACACCGTCGGCAACCGGGGCGCCCACGCCGAGATCCAGGCCATCAAGATCGCGACGCCGCGCGCGGTCGTCGACATCATCGACCGCGCGATCCAGCTGCACGGCGCGGGCGGCGTGAGCCAGGACTTCCCGCTGGCCGACCTGTACGCCGGTGCCCGCACGCTGATGATCGCCGACGGACCGGACGAGGTGCACCAGCGCTCGCTGGCACGGCGGGAGCTGAAGAAGTACCTGTAGCGGAGCCCACGCACCGAGGAGGGGCCCCGGC
>NZ_JBFAXI010000121.1:0-24251 GCF_040680735.1 Streptomyces sp. NPDC051987
GCTCGCTGCAGCGCCCCTTCTTCTAGGGGCGCGGGGAACTGCGCGAACAGCCCCCACCGGCCCGCACCCGTACGACGAAAGGCCCGCACCCCCCGAAGGGAGCGCGGGCCTTGACGTTGCTAACGGTTACCGGGACTGCTGGGCCGGCACTCCGCGGGAGATCGGCTCGTCCTCTGCCGGCGAGCTGGCGGCGGCCACCGCCGCACCCGTCAGCGTGGCCAGCATCTCGCGGACGTTGGTCAGCTGGGCGTTGATGCTGTCGCGGCGGTTCGTCAGCGCGGCCAGCTCACGCTCGGATTCCGAGCGGATCCGGTCGGCCTTGGCGTTCGCGTCCGCGACGATGTCCTCGGCCTGGCGCTGCGCCGTCTCGACCGTCTGGCGGGCCCGGCGCTCGGCGTCGGTGCGCAGCTTCTCGGCCTCCAGGCGCAGCTGCTCCGCGCGGTGCTCGATCTCCGCGAGGCGCTTCTCCGCCTTCTGCTGACGCGAGGCGAGGTCGCGCTCGGACTGCTCGCGGCGCTTGGCGAGGTTCGTCTCGAAGTCGGCGGCGGCCTGCGCGGCCTTCGCGCGGGTCTCCTCGAAGAGGGCGTCCGCCTCCTCGCGCTTGGACTGCGCGTCCTTCTGGGCCTCCGCGCGCAGCTGCGAGGCGTCACTCTTGGCCTTCTCGACGATCCGGACGCCCTCGTCCTCGGCCTTGGCCTTGCGCTCCGCAGCGAACGATTCTGCGTCGTTGCGCACCTGCTGGGCCGCCGACTCGGCGAGCTCGCGGTGCTGCTCGGCGGCCCGCCGGGCCTCCTCGCGCAGGTCCTTCGCCTCCTCCTCGGCGAGGCGGAGGATCTTCTCGACACGCGCGCCGAGACCGGCGTAGGACGGTTCCGCGTCGCTGACGGCGGCCTGGGCGTTCTGCGTTTCGAGGTGGAGCTCCTCGATGCGCTTTTCCAGAGCGGTGATGCGGGCGAGAGCACTGTCACGGTCGGAGACGAGCTTGGAGATGCGTTCGTCCACCTGAGCGCGGTCGTACCCACGCCGCACAAGCTCGAAGCCGTAGGGGGAAGTGTCGCTCATGGGTTTCCTGTCGAGTGAGACCGGTGAGGTGATAGGTGGAATCCTAGGGGCCGATGCGGTGTGTCATCGAGCGGATGCGTGTTTGATCTGGAGAATGACACCACTTTTGGGTGGCCGCCTGCGAGATCGCTTGCCAAAGCCTCCGCCAAAGGTTCACCCAAAAGCCCCAGAACACTACAGAACGGGCCTAGGTCGCTAGCCTTCTGACGACTTGCCACCCGATCGGGGGGCGCCCACCGTACTGCCCGCCTTGACACCGCCGTCCTTGGCGGACGACGGGGCCTCGAAGGACTCCAACGCCTCCAGCACGTCCTGGACACGCGAGATCTCGCCGTTGATGTTCTCCCGCCGGCGCTCCAGGATCTCCAGTTCGCGCTTTCCCTCCTCGACCGTGCGGCGGGCCTCCCGGATCGCCTCGGCCTTGAGCTCCTCGGCCTCCCGGATCAGTGTCGCCTTCTTCTGCTCGGCCTCCTTGAGCAGCCCCTCGGCCTTCTTGACGGCGGCGATCCGGACCTTGCCCGCCTCGGAGTTCGCCTCCGAGACCAGGTCCTTCGCCTTGGCCTGGGCCTTGGCGAGCTGCTCCTCGGCGGCCTTGATCAGCGCGTCGCAGCGGTCGCCGGTGGACTTCATGGTCTCGGCGGCCTCCCGGCGGGCCCGCTCGTGCAGCTCCTCGATCTCGGCGGTGATGCGGTCGCGCAGCTCCTCCGCCCGCTCCCTGATGGCGGTGGCGTCCCGGCGGGCGCCGACCAGCAGCTCGTCCGCGTCGGTACGGGCCTTCTCCACCCGCGCGTTGCCCTCGATCGTGGCCTCGGACACCAGCCGGTCGGCCTCCTTGCGGGCCGCGCCCACCATGGTGTCGGCCTGCGACTCGGCGTCCGCGGTGGTCTTCATCGCCTGCTGCTGCGCCTCCGTCAGCAGCTTGTCGGCCTCGGCGGTGGTCTCGTTGATGAGCGTGTCGACCTGTTCGGCCACGTCCTGACGCCGCTTGTTGGCGTCCTTGCGGGCCTCGTCGAGGGTGCGGTCCGCCTCCTCGCGGGCGGCGTTGAGCATGCGCTCGGCCTCGGCCTCCGCGTCCGCCTTCAGCCGCTCGACGTCGGCACGGGTCCGGTCGGCGTGCAGCTGGGCCGAACCGACCGTCTCGGCGGCCTCCGCACGCAGCCGCTCCGCGTCGCCCGTGGCGTCCGCGATCAGCTTCTCCGCCTTGGCGATGGCGTCCGCGCGGACCCGGTCGGCCTCGGCGATCGTCTCGTTCTGGAGCCGCTCCGCCTCGCTGCGCGCCTCGGTGATGAGGGTGTCGGCCTGCGTCGCCGCGTCCGACCGCATCCGGTTGGCGTCCTCACGCGCCTCGGCACGCGTGCGCGTGGCGTCCTGGTCGGCCTGGGCGATGGTGTCCGAGGCCTCGGTGCGCACCCGCTGGGCGTGCGCCGCCGCCTCCGACCGCAGCCGCTCCGACTCGGACATCGCGTCGGCGACGGTCCGCTCGGCGAGCGCCTTCGCCGCCTCGGAGGCCTCGGCCGCCTCCCGCCGGATCCGGCTCGCGTCCTCGCTGGCCCTCTCCCGCTCGGCGTAGGCGTCGGCGCGGACCCGGTCCGCCTCCTCCTCGGCCTCCCGCCGGGTGCGGTCGGCGGCGTGCTCGGCGGCCGAGCGCAGCCCGGTGATCTCCTCCTGCGCCTGCTCGTGCAGCCCGGCGACCGAGTCCCGTACCTGCTGGGCGTGGAGTTCGGCGGCCGACACCATCTCGGTGGCCCGCCGGTCCGCCTCCTCGACCAGGCGTACCGCCTCGGCCTGCGCCTCCTCGACCCGGTTGCGCGCCTGGGCCAGCAGGTCCTCGCTCTGCTCGCGGGCCCGCTCCCGCTCCTGGCCGGCCTCCTCCCGTGCCGAACCGAGCAGCTCCTCGGCCTCCCGGCGGCGGCGGGCGGCCTCCTCCTGGGCGGCGGCCAGCGTCTCGGACGCCTCCGTGGACAGCCGCTCGGCGGCCGCCTGCGCCTCTGCACGCACCCGGTCGGCGCTGTCCTGCGCCTCCTGCTTGAGCCGCTCCGCCTCGGCCGCGGCCTCGGACCGCAGCCGTACGGCGATGCTCTCGCCCTCCGCACGGGACGCCGACGCGTCGGCGGCGGCCTCGTCCCGCAGCCGCTCGGCCTCGGTCTCGGCCTGCTGCTGGAGCGCACGGATCCGCTCCGCGGCCTCGCCGCGCAGCCGGTCGGTCTCCTCGGCGGCCTCCCGGCGGATCCGGCCGGCCTCCTCGCGTGCCTCGGCCAGCGACCGCTCGGCCGACGCCAGCCGGTCCTCGGCCTCGGTGTGCAGCCGGGCCAGCTCCTCGGCGGCCTCCGCGCGCCGGGCCTCGACGCCCCGCTCGGTCTCCTCGCGCAGCTCGGCCGCGGCCCGCTCGGCCTCCGCCCGCATCGCCTCGGACTGCTCCTGGGCCTCCGCGCGGAGCCGTTCGGCCTCCTGCCGGGTGCGCTCCAGGGTCTCCTCGGCCTGCCGGCGCAGCGTGGTCGCCCGCTCGATCGCCTCGGTGCGGACCTTCTCGCTGTCCGTGGTCGCGGTCTGCCGCAACTCGTCGGCGTCGGCCTTCGCCTTCGCGAGCAGCTCCTCGGCGGACCTGGCCGCCTCCTCGATCTGCTGCACGGCCTCGCGCCGGGCCTCGGCGCGGATCGACTCGCCCTCGGCGACCGCGTCGGACCGCAGCTGCTCGGCCTCGCCGCGCAGCCGGCGGGCCTCCTCCTGCAGCTCGACCGTCTTGGCGCGGTACTCCTTGGTGTCGTCCTTCGCCGTGCCCTTGAGCTGCTCGGCGATGTCGTGCGCCTCGGCGCGCAGCCGGTCCGCCTCGGTCTCCGCCTCGGTGCGGATCCGCTCGGCCTCCTCGGCGGCGGCCCTGGTGGTCCGCTTGGCTTCCTCGGACGCCTTGTTCAGGACGTCCTCGGCGGTCTTGGCAGCCTTCGCCAGCTGGGAGGCGCTCTCCTCGGCGGTGAGGCTGCGGGCCTTCTCGGAGGCCTCCGCGATGATCTTCTCGGCCTCGGCCCTGGCGTCCGCGACGACCTGCTCGGCGTCCGCCTTGGTGGCCTCCGCCTCCTTGGTGGCCTCGCTGACCAGCCGGGCGACCTGCTCCTTGGCGGTCTGGGTGCGCTGCTGGTTGGTGGCCTCGGCGCTGGACAGGGCCTTCGCGGCGTTCGCCTCGGCCTCGGCGACCAGCTTCTCGGCCTCGGACTGCGCCTTGCGCAGCGCCTCCTCGGCCTCCGCCATCCGCTCCTCGGCGGCCCGGCTCAGCTCACTCGCCTGCCGACGGGCCGCGTCCGACTCCGTCGCGGTGGAGGTGCGCAGCTGCTCCGCGTGGTCGGTGGCCTCCTGGGCCTGCGTGGACGCCGCGTTCAGCAGCCGCTCGGCGTCCCGGCGGGCGCGCAGCAGGATCTGCTCGGCCTCCGCGCGGGCCGCCTCGGCGTCGCTGGTCAGCCGCTGCCGGGCCTCGTCGGTCAGCCGCTGCGCCTCGGCGCGGGCGGCGGCCATGGCCTGCTCGGCCTCGGCCCGCGACTCGTCGAGCAGCCGCCGGGCCTGCGCCTCGGTGCGCGCCCGCAGCTGCTCGGCCCACGACACGTTCTCGTTGACGTGCGACTCGACGGTCTGGCGGCGCTCGGCCAGCTCCTGGTCCAGCTGCTGGCGCCGGGTCACCGCCTCCTGGTGCAGCTCGGCCTGGAGCCGCGCGGCCTGCTCGGCGTGCTCCTGGAGGATCCGCTGGGTCTGCGCCCGGGCCTCCGCGGCCACCCGCTCCGCCTCCTGGCGGATCTGGTCGGCCTGCACCTGGGCGTTCCGCAGCAGCTGCTCGGCGTGGTAGCCGATGTCACCGCCGTCGAACGCGGGCCGGGACATGATGGTGCGCCGCGCCTCGTGCAGCTTGGCGCGCAGCACCTCGACCTGGTAGCCGAGGTCCTCGGCATGCTGGATCGCCTTTTCCCGCTCGGTCTTCAGCCGTTTCATCTCGGCCTCGAACCGAGAGAGGTGGTCGACGTCAGCCGCCGGCTCTCGCTCCTGGCTCTCGTAGCCCCGCACTGCGCGGTCCCATCCGTCCCCTGGTCGCAACCTTCTCCGAACGAGCTCCGTCCATCCGCCGAACGGGGCCCCCGGGGAATGGTGTCAGATCAACGGCGGAGCACGGGCTGCTGCCCCGACGCTCGTCCCCCGAAACCCGGACCCCGGCATGCGGCCGCCCCGGCCCTGCGAAGCTGCGAAGGGACGACCGCCCCCAACCCTACCGGCCCATATGTACGAGGGTCAGTGCTCAGGCGACTCAACAGCCGCCGAAGTGACCAGTTCTGTCAGTACGCCGTGGCAGTCCTTCGGGTGCAGGAAGGTGATCCGCGACCCCATGGAGCCGATCCGTGGCTCCTCGTACAGAACACGTACGCCCTTGGACCGGATGTCGGCCGCGTCCCCGTCGACGTCCGCCGTGCCGAAGGCGATGTGGTGCACGCCCTCGCCGTTCTTGGCGAGCCACTTGCCGACCGCCGAGTCCTCCCGGGTCGGCTCCAGGAGCTGCAGGTAGGAGGCGCCGCCGTCGGACGTCTCGTTGATCTTGAGCATGGCCTCCCGCACGCCCTGCTCCTCGTTGACCTCGGTGTGGAACACCTCGAAGCCGTACGTGGCCCGGTAGAACTCGACGGTCGCGTCGAGGTCGTGGCAGGCGATCCCGATGTGGTCGATTCGCGTCAGCATGGATTCAGTGCAGCGCCACAGCGATGGTTACGCAACGTGCCAGCGATCACACTGACGGCCCGATGACGGCACGGAGTGCCACGCAATACATTCGAAGTACACCCTCATCTGGGGGATCCTCCAGACCCCCCGCTCTCTCACTCCTCGGCAGTGCAGCCGGAAGGGGATTCGCAGCTCATGACTTCTGGAACCTCTGGAACGACCTCGGTGATCGTCGCGGGCGCGCGGACGCCCATGGGACGACTGCTGGGCTCGCTGAAGTCCTTCTCCGGAGCCGACCTCGGCGGCTTCGCGATCAAGGCCGCCCTCGACCGTGCGGGGATCGGTGGCGACCAGGTGCAGTACGTGATCATGGGGCAGGTGCTGCAGGCCGGTGCCGGCCAGATCCCGGCCCGCCAGGCCGCCGTCAAGGCCGGCATCCCGATGAACGTCCCGGCGCTCACCATCAACAAGGTGTGCCTGTCCGGCCTCGACGCCATCGCGCTCGCCGACCAGCTGATCCGCGCGGGTGAGTTCGACATCGTGGTGGCGGGCGGCCAGGAGTCCATGACCAACGCCCCGCACCTGCTCCCGAAGTCCCGCGAGGGCTTCAAGTACGGCGCCATCGAGATGCTCGACGCGATGGCGTACGACGGCCTCACCGACTCCTTCGAGAACATCGCCATGGGCGAGTCCACGGAGAAGCACAACACCCGCCTGGGCATCCTGCGCCCCGAGCAGGACGAGATCGCCGCCCTGTCCCACCAGCGGGCCGCCGCCGCCCAGAAGAACGGGATCTTCGAGGCCGAGATCACCCCGGTCGAGATCCCGCAGCGCAAGGGCGAGCCGGTCGTCTTCAGCAAGGACGAGGGCATCCGCGGCGACACCACGGTCGAGTCGCTGGCCAAGCTGCGGCCCGCGTTCACCCGCGACGGCACGATCACCGCGGGCAGCTCCTCGCAGATCTCGGACGGCGCGGCGGCCGTGGTCGTGATGAGCAGGGCCAAGGCCGAGGAGCTGGGCCTGACCTGGCTCGCCGAGATCGGCGCGCACGGCAACGTGGCCGGACCGGACAACTCCCTGCAGTCCCAGCCGTCCAACGCCATCGAGCACGCCCTCAAGAAGGAGGGCCTCGAAGTCGGCGACCTGGACCTCATCGAGATCAACGAGGCCTTCGCAGCGGTCGCCGTGCAGTCGATGAAGGACCTCGGGGTGTCCACCGAAAAGGTGAACGTGAACGGCGGGGCCATCGCGCTCGGCCACCCGATCGGCATGTCCGGCGCCCGGCTCGTCCTGCACCTGGCCCTGGAGCTCAAGCGCCGGGGCGGCGGGGTCGGCGCGGCCGCGCTGTGCGGGGGCGGCGGCCAGGGTGACGCGCTGATCGTGCGGGTACCGAAGGTCTGAGTACGTTTCCCTGAGCGAACGGAGCGGTGATGCAGGACGTCTCCTCACTGGTGGCCCAGGCCAGGGAGGGCCGGCCGCGTGCGGTGGCCCGGCTGATCTCCCTGGTGGAGGGGGCGTCCCCGCAGCTCAGGGAGGTCATGGCGGCGCTCGCGCCCCTGACCGGGAACGCGTACGTGGTGGGCCTGACCGGCTCCCCGGGGGTCGGCAAGTCGACCTCGACCTCGGCGCTGGTCAGTGCCTATCGCGAACAGGGCAAGCGGGTCGGCGTGCTGGCCGTCGACCCGTCGTCCCCGTTCTCCGGCGGTGCCCTTCTGGGCGACCGGGTCCGGATGTCCGACCACGCCTCGGACCCCGGCGTCTACATCCGCTCGATGGCCACCCGGGGCCACCTCGGCGGCCTCGCCTGGGCGGCCCCCCAGGCCATCCGGGTGCTGGACGCGGCGGGCTGCGACGTGATCCTGGTGGAGACCGTCGGGGTCGGCCAGTCGGAGGTCGAGATCGCCTCCCAGGCGGACACGAGCGTGGTCCTGCTCGCCCCCGGCATGGGCGACGGCATCCAGGCGGCGAAGGCCGGCATCCTGGAGATCGGCGACGTGTACGTCGTCAACAAGGCCGACCGGGACGGCGCGGACGCCACCGCCCGCGAACTGAACCACATGCTCGGCCTCGGCGAGTCCCGCGCCCCCGGCGACTGGCGCCCGCCCATCGTCAAGACGGTCGCCGCCCGCGCCGAGGGCATCGACGAGGTCGTGGAGGCCCTGGAGAAACACCGGGCCTGGATGGCCGAGCGAGGGGTCCTGACCCAGCGCCGCCTGGCCCGCGCCGCACACGAGGTCGAGACCATCGCGGTCACCGCCCTGCGCGAACGCATCGGCGACCTCCACGGCGACCGCCACCTGGGCGCCCTCGCGGAACGCATCGTCTCCGGCGACCTGGACCCGTACGGTGCCGCGGACGAACTGGTGGCGGGGCTGACGGCGAGCGAGGCGCCGTAGGCGCGGTGTGCCGCCCAGGTGCCGTGGGCGCGGTGAGCGCCGTGGGCTGTCCAGGCGCCGTGAGCGCCGTGTGCCGCCCTGGGCCGGGGTGCGCTTTCCGGGCGCGGGTGGGTGGGGGCTGGTCGCGCCCACGCGGCGGCAGCCGCACATCAAACGCGGCCCCGCGCCCCTTACGGGGCGCTGCAGCCTGTGCTCTGTCCAGCTGCGGGCGGCGCCCGGCAAGCGCCGGTTGGCGTGCCCGGCGGCCCGTCGGTAGCGGGCGGTGGACGGGAGCTGGATCTCCCGTCCTACCGCCCGGCAGGGTCCGGCCGTCGTCAGGGGCGGCCGCGCTGCCCCCGCAGGTGCTCGGCGATCGGCTTCAGGCCCTTGTCCAGCTCCATGAGTGCCTCCGGCGACAGCAGGTCGATGAAATGCCGTCGCACGGAGGCCACATGATGTGGCGCCACCTTCTTCATGGTCTCCATGCCGTGCTCGGTGAGGACGGCGTAGAGCCCGCGGCGGTCCGACTCGCAGTTCTCGCGGCGGACCAGGTTCGCGTTCTCCATGCGGGTGATCTGGTGGGACAGCCGGCTCTTGGACTGGAGGGTGGCGGAGGCGAGGTCGCTCATCCGCATCCGGTAGTCCTCCGACTCGGACAGGTTCACCAGGATCTCGTAGTCGTTCATCGTCAGGCCGAACGGCTGCAGATCCTTTTCGAGCTGGTACGTCAACAGCCTGTTGACCTCCAGGTGGGTGCGCCAGGCGCACTGCTCCGCATCGGTCAGCCAGCGCGTGGCCGTCTCGGTCTCCATGAATGAAGTCTACCTAAAATGTTGAAAGGCGAACTAGTGAGGGTGGTGTGACTGTGCGCACGCGTTCGATGTCACACTCCGCAGACTACCGCTCACAGCCCGAAGCGCCGCTGGAGGTCCCCCAGCTGTCCGGGAAGGCGCGGTGTACCCGGTTGCTGTGGATGGCCTGTGGCGGGGACGCCTCCACCGGGCACCCCGGGCTCGTGCGGAACCGCTCCCGTGGCCTGCTCGGCCATCAGGGTCTCGGTGGACTGGAGCAGGACCGTGCCGGCCCCGACGAACTCGAACTGATGCTCCTCGCCGGAGGCCCCGCCGAGGCCCGTCAGTGCACGTAGACCGCCCATCACACCGGTCATGTACCCATGGTCGTAATGGTGGCACGGGGAGGGGCAGTCGGCCCACCCCACCAGCGCCTGCGGGTCCACCCGGACGGGGGGTTCCATGAACACGACCGGGCCGTTGGACGCGGCCACAAACCTTCCGGTTCCTATAAGGGTCAGAAAACCGGGAACGATGGATTGCTTCAACGCGAGACTTGGCTGAAAAGCGAGCAGGTTGCCGGAGCGAATGGTCAGGTTGCCGTCGTCCAGGTCGTAGGAGTTCACGTCGAACGCCCGGTCGGCGAGGAGCATCTTGCCCGAGCCCTCCGCCACCACCCAGTCGCTCGCGTGCAGCGGCGAATGGAAGGAAGTGCGCACCAGGCGGTCCAGCCGGCCGTGCCCCACGCCGTTGAAGTCGATCGAGCCGTAGTAGGCGATCATCTTCCCCTTCTGCAGGAACCACTGACTGCTCTTGAGCTCCACGCAGAAGGTGTATTTGTTGACATTGTCGTCGGCTGGGAGGGTCATGGGGTCGTACACGACCGGCCCGGCGACTCCGGCCGCCCCGTATGTGCTCACAGCTTCTCCTCCGACGCCTGCACGTACACCATGCCGCTGCCGCTGAGCTCCAGCTGGAACGCCTCGCCGGAACCGCGGCCCACCATGTCCCGCCAGCCGAGCGCGGACGACAGCTTGTTGCGCACGTCGCCGTGGTGGGCGACGTAGGCCTGCGGGTCGACATGGACCGGGCGCTGCGGAGTGACCGGGATCTCGAAGACCCCGCCGTGGGCCATGACGGCGACCGCTCCGTGGCCCTTGAGAGTGGTGGTGAACAGGCCCTGGCCGGTGACCTGGCCGCGCACCATGCCCATCACGCCGCCCTGGGAGCCCATGAACATCGTCCCCTGCTGCAGTGTGCCCTCGAAGGCGAGCAGCCGGTCCGCCTCGACGTACAGGGTGTCCCCGGTGAGGGTGATGACCTGGACGTGGTGGCCGCCGTGCCCGAAGAAGACCGTGCCGCTGCCCTCGACCGTCATCAGGGGGGTCGCCTCGCCGGCGACCCGGCGGCCGAGCATCGACATCAGGCCGCCCTGGCCGCCCTGGATGTTGGGCGTGAAGGACACCTCGCCCTTGTAGGCGAGCATCGCGCCGCGCTGGCTGAACAGCCGCTGCCCGGGGACGACGGTCGCCTCGACCATCTTGGAGTTCACCTCGCGCAGGGCCATCTCAGAGGTCCCCCGCGATCGTGTTCCGCTCGCTCGGCTGTACGTACACCAGGCCGTCCCCCTCGAACCGGATCTGGAAGGCCTCCCCGCCGCCCTCCCCGAAGAACGTGCGGAAGGTCACACCGGACTGGAAGGACTGGCGGAGGTCGCCCTGGTGGGCGATGTAGGCGCCCGGGTCGACGATCAGCGGGTACTGCGCGCTGACCCTGAGCACCACCGCCGGGCCGTCCGACATGATCGCCGCCTGGCCGTGGCCCTCGACCGTGGTGGTGAACAGGCCGTTGCCCTGGGAGGCGCCGCGCAGGCCGGTGAAGGTGGTGCCGGTGCGCAGACCGGCGTCGGTCGCGAGCAGGTTGCTCGACTCGACGTACAGCTTGTCGCCGCGCAGGCCGACCAGGTTGATCTCGGACGCCCGGTCCGCGAACCAGCACGTCCCGTGCCCCTTCACCTCCATCACCGTCATCTGCTCGCCGGTGAGCCGCCGGGTCACCATCCCGCGCAGCCCCTCACCGCCACCGCTCAGCTTCTTGAACGCCATCTGCCCGTCGTACGCCACCATCGAGCCGTTCTTCGCCTTCACGGCATCCCCGGTCATCTCGACGGCGAGCACCTTGCTGCCCTGGAGTCGGAACATCGCCACGCTGCGAAGGTAGCCGCAGGCCGACGACGGCGACAGGTCCCGTGGGTGGACATCACCCCGGATCCGTCCCCTAGGGGTGCGGCCGTCAGGGGTGCCGGCGCTCGCCGGGGAGGCGTATCACCGCCGTACCGGCCGTCAGGTCGACCGTGGACCTCGGCGGCGCGCCGTCCTCCTCGTCGTCGCGCAGCACCAGCGCGCTCTGCCGCTCCTTGAGCTCGTTCTGCTTGCCAGGGGAGAGCGCCGCGTGCAGCTGTTCGAAGCCGGTCGCGGAGACCTGGCCCTGCCGGCCGGCGTTCCGCCACGGCAGCACCCCCGCCCGCCCGGCCCGCAGCAGCAACTGGTCCACGAAGGCCAGCACCGTGAGCAGCACCACCAGCCCCGGCAGGGTCATGAAGAACACGAACTGCACACCCGCTCCCTTCGCCGCTCTGCACAGCCTGCCACCCCCGCGCCGGGTTCGCGCCGTCCCTTTGCCACAATGGCCGGACGTTTGTGCTCGCGTTCACAAAGCGTGGACGTCTCTCCCACCGAAGGTGACTCGTGGACATCAAAACCGCCACCGCCATCCGCCGCCTCCGCCTGGTCTCCGCCCCGGAGGCCGTCTCCTTCCTGATCCTCCTCGTCTGCTCGGTGCTCAAGCGGACCACGGACTTCAACGCGGTGCCCGTGATGGGCGCGATCCACGGTGTCCTGTTCATCCTCTACGTGATCTTCTGGGCCGACGCCTGGAACCGCACCAAGTGGTCCCTGAAGACCGGCCTCTTCTACTTCGTCCTCTCCGTCCTGCCGACCGGCGGCTTCTTCGCCGAGCGCAAGCTGCGCCGCGAGGCCGAGGACGCGGTCATCGCCTCCCGCGCCCGCAAGGAAGGGACCGTGAACGCATGATCGTCGCCTTCTCCGTGACGCCGCTGGGCGTGGGCGAGGACGTCGGGGAGTACGTCGCCGACGCCGTCCGGGTGGTCCGCGAGTCGGGGCTGCCCAACCGCACCGACGCCATGTTCACCTCGATCGAGGGTGAGTGGGACGAGGTGATGGACGTCGTCAGGCGTGCCGTGGCCGTCGTCGAGGAGCGCGTCCCGCGCGTCTCCCTGGTCCTCAAGGCGGACATCCGTCCCGGCGTGACCGACGGCCTCACCAGCAAGGTGGCCACGGTCGAGCGCCATCTGGCCCAGTAGCGAGCAGCGATCGCGGCCCCGGCCTCCTCGTGAGGCCGGGGCTTTCTCGCGCCCGCCGATTGAGCGATCGCTCAAAAACCGCTACCGTCGTCGCCGGAGGGGTTGAGCGATCGCTCAAAATCCCCTCGACCGACCAGGTGACGGGGGTACGACACCGATGGGGCTCTACATAGAGGCGCACATCCGCGCCGATCTCGACGACCTGTGGGCCCGCACCCAGGACCCGGCCCGGCACCAGCGCTGGGACCTGCGGTTCACCGAGATCGCCTACCTCCCGCGCGCGACGGGCGAGCCGCAGCGTTTCCGCTACGCCACGCGCGTGCTCCCGTTCCTGACGATCGCCGGCACCGGCGTCTCGGCGGGGGAGAAGGAGCGCCCCGACGGCACCCGCACCTCGGCCCTGCGCTTCGCCACCGCGCACCCGCTCTCCCTGCTCGCCGAGGGGAGCGGCTACTGGCGCTACGTCCCGGTCGCCGACGGCGTCCGCTTCCTCACCGGCTACGACTACCGGCCCCGCTGGGGCGCCTTCGGCGCGCTCGCCGACCGGCTGGTCCTGCGCCCTCTGATGGGCTGGGCGACCGCCTGGTCCTTCGACCGGCTGCGGCTGTGGCTGGAGCGCGGGATCACTCCGGAACGGGCCCGGTGGAACTGGCTCGCCGAGATGGCCGCCCGCACGCTGACGATCGCGGGCTGCGCGGCCGGCCTGAGCCGGGGGTCGGCCCCCGGCGCGCTGCCGCCCGCCGTCGCCTTCCTGGTCCCGCTGCTCCTCGTCGTGGCCCTCTCGACGGCCCTCGTCGCCGCCCCGCTCGCGACCACCCCCGCCGCCCGCCGCTGCCTGCGCACCCCGCCCACCCGGGTCACCGTTCCCCGGATCCTGCGCACCCTGGAGAAGCAGTCGTGACCTCGATGTTCCGCACGGTGATGGGGCCGGACTTCGACCGGCTGCACCCGCAACTGCGACGCCGTTTCTCGGTCGGCCTGACGAGCGGCGAGGCCTGCACCGGCCACGGCGTGATGGAGCGGATCTGGCACGGCGGGGCCTTCGTCAAGCCGTTCCTGGCGCTGGGTGCCACCCGCAACATCCTGGTCCCGAAGGCCGCCCGGAACGTCCCCTTCACCATCGAGAACGTGCCCTACGTGGACTCCTACGGTCGTGAGACGGTGACCTTCGTGCGCACCTTCGACCTGCCCGGCCGCTCCCGCCGCTTCGACGCCCAGATGGTGCTCAGCCCCAAGGGCGACCGCATCCTCGACTACCTCGGCACCCATCAGCACCTCGCCAGCGAGCTGCACTTCCGCGCCGAGGCCGACGGCTCCCTGCTGATCCGCTCCGGCGAACACCGGTTCCGGGAGGGCCCGGTGGACGTCCGCGTCCCCGAGCTCGCCGGCGCCGGAGCCGAGGTGCGCGAGTCCTACGACGAGCGCGCCGGGCGCTTCCGGATCCAGGTCCGGGTGGTGAACCGCTACTTCGGGCCGCTCTTCGGCTACCAGGGCTCCTTCGAGGCGTCGTACACCGGCATCCGCGGCCGCGCGGTCCGGCCGGGGCTGCGGCCGGTCCGTGAGGAGTCGCGCGCGTGAGCCCGGAGACCGCCAAGTCACTGGAGACCAAGACCAGACTGCTGGAGGGCGCGCTGCGGACGCTCACCGAGCAGGGCATCGCGAAGACGTCGGCCCGTACGGTGGCGGCGGCGGCCGGAGTCAACCAGGCGCTGGTCTTCTACCACTTCGGATCCGTGGACGAACTCCTCGCCGCCGCCTGCCGCTACGGTGCCGAGCAGGCCGTCGCCCGCTTCCGGCCCCGGCTGGCCGCGGTCGGCTCGCTCTCCGAACTCCTCACCGTGGGGCGGCGGATCCACGAGGAGGCACGGGCCGGGGGCCATCTCGCCCTGCTCGCCCAGCTGCTCGCGGGTGCCCAGACCCACGAGGCGCTCGGACCCGCCACGGCGGCCGGGCTCGACCTGTGGATCGCCGAGATCGAGAGGGTGCTCGTCCGGGTCCTCGCGACCACCCCCTTCGGGGAGTTCGCCGACCCGGCCGGGCTGGCCCGCGCGGTCGCCGCGTCCTTCGTCGGCATCGAGCTGTACGAAGGCGTCGACACCGCCGGCGCCCACGCCGCGCTGGACGCCCTTGAACAACTCGCCGCGCTGGTGGCCGCGTTGGACGAACTCGGCCCGGTCGCCCAGCGCGCGGTCCGGCACCAACTGCGCCGGACCGGCCGCCGGTAGGGCCGGGGCGTCAGGGCCGCCGCGGCTCGGGCGGCAGACGCCGGACCAGCGCAGCGACGGCCTCCCCGGCCGTCGCGACGGTGCCCACGCCGACGGAGACGGACGGCTCGTTGTGGCGCGCGCTGCCGGTCGGCACGGTCGCCGGGAAGCGGTACGCCGGCGCCCGGCTCGACACGGCCGCACGGAAGCGGATCGCCCTTCCGCCGGCCGAAGGGGTGCCGGGTCGGCGTACCCGGTGCGGTGCGGTCAGGTGGTTCGCACGGGCCGTACCCGAGGAGCAGCTCGCAGGCCGAGCCACGACCATGCTGGGGCGGCCCGTCGGCCCGTCGGCCCGTCGGCCCGTCGGCCCGTCGGCCGGCGGCGTGGGCGGCCCGGCGGAGTCGGCGGCGGGCGTCGCCGACGGGGGCGCGGCACGCTGGGTGACCGTGCGGTGGCGGGCTCGGGGGTGGAGGTGACCGAAAGCCGAGACACGGCTGACCGCTATATGACCGGCCGGTAGGGTCGGTGACGTGCCCAAGTCTCTCAGTCTCCCCTTCGACCCCATCGCCCGTGCCGACGACCTCTGGAAGCAGCGCTGGGGCAACGTCCCGTCCATGGCCGCGATCACCTCGATCATGCGGGCCCAGCAGATCCTGCTGGCCGAGGTGGACGCGGTGGTCAAGCCGTACGGGCTGACGTTCGCGCGCTACGAGGCGCTGGTGCTGCTCACCTTCTCCAAGGCCGGTGAGCTGCCGATGTCGAAGATCGGCGAGCGGCTCATGGTGCACCCGACCTCGGTGACCAACACCGTCGACCGGCTGGTGAAGTCGGGGCTGGTGGCCAGGCGGCCGAACCCCAACGACGGGCGCGGCACGCTCGCCACGATCACCGAGAAGGGCCGCGAGGTGGTGGAGGCGGCCACCCGGGACCTGATGGCGATGGACTTCGGGCTCGGGGTGTACGACGCGGAGGAGTGCGGGGAGATCTTCGCGATGCTGCGGCCGCTGCGGGTCGCCGCGCACGACTTCGACGACGACTGAACCAGCCGTCGGCGCAGCGGTGACCCGGGGCAAGATCTCCCGGAACGGGTGGTTACGCTCGTCCTCATGAAAAAGAGCGTGCTGACCCGCTACCGCGTCCTGGCCTACGTCACCGGTGTGCTGCTGGTGCTGCTGTGCCTGAGCATGATCGCCAAGTACGGGCTGGACATCGACGGTGCGGCCGACGTCACGCGCGTCGTCGCCATCGCGCACGGCTGGCTCTACGTCGTCTACCTGGTCTTCGCCTTCGACCTGGGCTCCAAGGCGAAGTGGCCGGTCGGCAAGCAGCTGTGGGTGCTGCTGGCGGGCACGATCCCGACCGCCGCCTTCTTCGTGGAGCGCAAGGTCACCCGCGAACTCGACGCCAAGGTCACCGAGGGCACTGCGGTGGCCGCGAAGGTCCAGGCCTAGGGCGTAGGCGGCCGGGCCGTACCGCCGTACGGGTACCCGTACGGCGGTTCTCCTTCGACGTTTACTTGGACGTCCTAGTAAATTCGAGGGTATGGACGCTGACGCCATCGAGGAGGGCCGCCGACGCTGGCAGGCCCGCTACGACGCGGCCCGCAAGCGGGACGCGGACTTCACGACGCTCTCCGGTGACCCCGTGGAGCCGGTGTACGGGCCCCGGCCGGGGGACACCTACGAGGGGTTCGAGCGGATCGGCTGGCCGGGGGAGTACCCCTTCACCCGCGGTCTGTATCCGACCGGCTACCGCGGTCGGACCTGGACCATCCGGCAGTTCGCCGGGTTCGGCAACGCCGAGCAGACCAACGAGCGCTACAAGATGATCCTCGCCAACGGCGGCGGCGGCCTCTCCGTGGCCTTCGACATGCCGACCCTCATGGGGCGGGACTCCGACGACGCGCGCTCGCTCGGCGAGGTCGGCCACTGCGGGGTCGCCATCGACTCCGCCGCCGACATGGAGGTGCTGTTCAAGGACATCCCGCTCGGCGACGTCACGACGTCGATGACGATCAGCGGGCCCGCCGTGCCCGTGTTCTGCATGTACCTCGTCGCCGCCGAACGCCAGGGCGTCGACCCGTCGGTCCTCAACGGCACGCTCCAGACCGACATCTTCAAGGAGTACATCGCCCAGAAGGAGTGGCTGTTCCAGCCCGAACCCCATCTGCGGCTGATCGGCGACCTGATGGAGTACTGCGCCGCCGGCATCCCCGCGTACAAGCCGCTGTCCGTGTCCGGCTACCACATCCGCGAGGCGGGCGCGACGGCCGCGCAGGAGCTGGCGTACACGCTCGCGGACGGCTTCGGCTACGTCGAACTGGGCCTCTCCCGGGGCCTCGACGTGGACGTCTTCGCGCCCGGCCTCTCCTTCTTCTTCGACGCCCATGTCGACTTCTTCGAGGAGATCGCCAAGTTTCGTGCCGCGCGCCGGATCTGGGCGCGCTGGATGCGGGACGTGTACGGCTCCCGGTCGGAGAAGGCGCAGTGGCTGCGCTTCCACACCCAGACCGCCGGGGTCTCGCTGACCGCCCAGCAGCCCTACAACAACGTGGTGCGGACGGCGGTGGAGGCGCTGGCGGCCGTGCTCGGCGGGACCAACTCGCTGCACACCAACGCCCTCGACGAGACCCTCGCCCTGCCGAGCGAGCAGGCCGCCGAGATCGCGCTGCGCACGCAGCAGGTTCTCATGGAGGAGACCGGCGTCGCCAACGTGGCGGACCCGCTGGGCGGTTCCTGGTACGTCGAGCAGCTCACCGACCGGATCGAGGCCGACGCCGAGAAGATCTTCGACCAGATCAAGGAGCGGGGGCTGCGCGCCCATCCGGACGGGCGGCACCCGATCGGGCCGGTCACCTCGGGCATCCTGCGCGGGATCGAGGACGGCCGGTTCACCGGCGAGATCGCCGAGTCCGCCTTCCGGTACCAGCAGGCGCTGGAGAAGGGCGACAAGCGGGTGGTCGGTGTCAACGTCCACACCGGGTCCGTCACCGGGGACCTGGAGATCCTGCGGGTCTCGCACGAGGTCGAGCGGGAGCAGGTACGGGTGCTCGGTGCCCGCCGGGCCGCCCGGGACGAACGTGCGGTGCGCACCGCCCTGGACGCGATGCTGGCCGCTGCGCGGGGCGGCACCAACATGATCGAGCCGATGCTGGACGCGGTGCGGGCCGAGGCGACCCTGGGCGAGATCTGCGGGGTGCTGCGCGACGAGTGGGGGGTGTACACGGAGCCGGCGGGGTTCTAGTCACGTACCAGGGGGCTCCGCCCCCTGGACCCCCGAGACCACGCCCACCCACCCACCCGACTCGGCCGGCGAGAAGTGGCCGCCCCGGCCGACTAGGTGGGCTGAGAAGTGGCCGTCCTGCCCGGTTCGGTCGGTGGGGAGGCGGCCGTCCTGCCCGGTTCGGTCGGTGGGGAGGCGGCCGTCCTGCCCGGTTCGGTCGGGGTGGCGGCGAGGCCCATGAGGAGGACCCTGGTGAAGTCCCGTACCCACTCCTCGTCGGCCGGTTTGCCGCTCATCAGGGTGCGGTGGACGACCGCACCCGCCACCATGTCGAAGATCAGGTCCACCGTGCGGGCTGCCTCCGCCGGGTCCGGCTCGGGAGGGAGTTCGCCCCGGCACTGCGCACGGGCGCGGCCCTCCAGGACCAGCCGTTTCTGGCGGTCCACGATGGACGCGCGGATGCGTTCCCGCAGTGCGTCGTCCCGGGTCGACTCGGCGACCGCCGCCATCAGGCCGCTGCGGGCCTCCGGGCGGTCCAGGATCGCCGCGAACTGCAGCACCACGCCCTCGATGTCGCTCGCCAGGCTGCCGCGGTCGGGAAGTTCGAGTTCGTCGAAGAGTTCCGCCACCGCGTCCACGACGAGTTCGTTCTTGCCCGCCCAGCGGCGGTACAGGGTCGTCTTGGCGACCCCGGCACGGGTGGCCACGTCTCCCAGGGTGAGCTTGGACCAGCCCAGTTCGACCAGCGCCTGCCGCGTCGCCGCCAGGATCGCCGCGTCCGCGGCGGCGCTGCGCGGGCGGCCGGTGCGTCCGGCGGGGGTGCGGCTCTGCATCCCACGACCATAACCGGCGGTTCATGCGATGCCGTGAGGGAGATCACCGGAATGTGGTGTCGCGCGGGTCCCCGATGGCATTACGCTACGGGTCGTAGCGAAAGCTCGTGGGTGACTGCACGGGCGACGACCACGGCGTGGGGTGGGGACCCGGCGCCACTTGAGAAACATACGTTCGGTCCGGCTTTCACAACGCTTTTCACACACGCGCGGGAACGGGGGAGGATAGACGCATGCAGCCACGGAACATGTCCATGAGCGGCGTCGTCGACCTCGCCGCGGTCAAGGCGGCCCAGGAGGCCAAGGCCAAGGCCGAGCAGACGCGCGCCGAAGCGGCCCGCCAGGGTGGGGTCGGAGCCGTCTCCCCGGCCGACCTGGTCATCGACGTCGACGAAGCAGGCTTCGAGCGCGATGTCCTCCAGCGGTCCGCCGAAGTCCCCGTCGTCATCGACTTCTGGGCCGAGTGGTGTCAGCCCTGCAAGCAGCTGAGCCCGGTCCTGGAGCGTCTGGCCGTCGAGTACAACGGCCGCTTCCTGCTGGCGAAGATCGACGTCGACGCCAACCAGATGCTGATGCAGCAGTTCGGGATCCAGGGGATCCCCGCGGTGTTCGCCGTCGTCGCCGGGCAGGCGCTGCCCCTCTTCCAGGGCGCGGCCGGCGAGGAGCAGATCCGCGGGACGCTGGACCAGCTGGTGCAGGTCGCCGAGCAGCGGTTCGGCCTGACCGGCCTCGTCGTCGACCCCGACGCGGAGCCAGGCGCGCCGACCGGTCCCGCGGTGGTGCCGGCGGGCCCCCACGACGCGCTCCTCGAAGCCGCCGTCCAGGCGCTGGACGCCGGGGACTTCGGTGGCGCGGTCCAGGCGTACAAGAACGTGCTGAGCGACGATCCGGCCAACAGCGAGGCCAAGCTGGGGCTCGCGCAGGCCGAGTTGCTCCAGCGGGTGCAGGGGATGGACCCGCAGGCGGTCCGCAAGAACGCGGCCGAGAAGCCGGCCGACGCCGAGGCGCAGATCGCGGCCGCCGACCTGGACCTGGTGGGCGGGCATGTCGAGGATGCCTTCGGGCGGCTGATCGAGACCGTGCAGCGGACGGCCGGGGACGACCGGGATGCCGTACGGCGGCGGCTTCTTGAGCTCTTCGAGGTCGTGGGCACCGACGACCCCCGGGTGGTGGGCGCGCGCCGGGCGCTGGCGCGGGCGTTGTTCTAGACAACGATCTGAACACCGGGCTGACCAGTCGCTAAACGTCACGACCTGTGACGCCCAAGTGAAAGATTTGCCCACAGGAGGTCACGGCGGCCGCTCTTTACCAAATCTTGGTAATAGCGGCCGCTGTTACTTGGAGTAAATCAGGCCAGTTGGTCTGTCTGATTCTGTCCAGGGATCAACTGCTTTGCTCTGGCCCCGGACGCCACCCAGAGTCGCTTTCCGAGACCGGTGGGTCGTCCGTCGGTTATCCGGCCGTTACTACCCAGTAACGAAGCCCCTTGTGCGGGCGGCGAGAATGCACCACGATCGGCCACGCTCGGTCCATTCCCGTACCCCGACAGCCAATCGGGCCGCGGGATCATCTGGGTCCCCACCGGGCAGAGTCGGCGGCAGTGACGCCGGCTCTTGGGCAGGGGGGTCTTCGCCCTCGTGGTGAAGCCTGTCCAGCAAGGTTGTGCGTGATGCGTGTCAGGCGCGACCAGTGGTTGTCGCTCGGGGGTGATCGCCGGTGATCGAGGTGCGTTCGTGCCTCCGAGTACGGGCGCTCCCCTTCCGAGGACGTAGCACTTCTCCCATCCCTGCCCGGCCGAGCCGCCGTTGGGGGCGATACCGGGCCAGGAGATGTACGTCCGAGAAGGAGGAAATATGGAGTCCCAGGTGCGTGGCGGGACCAGATGGAAGCGGTTCGCTGTGGTCATGGTGCCCAGCGTCGCCGCCACGGCGTGTATAGGTGTCGCCCTCGCGCAGGGCGCTCTCGCCGCGTCGTTCAGCGTGTCGGGCCAGCAGTTCAAGGTCACGGCCGACCAGCTCGAGGGCGACGGCTTCGTGCAGTACGGCGCCGTGGACTCGGGTGTCACCCTCGCCGGTGACAAGACGATCCACCCGGTGGCGGTCTCGGCGTTCAACACCGCGACCATCACCAACCTGTGCCAGTCCGTGGTCACCCCGAACGTCCCGATCTTCGGGAACGTCAGCCTGATCCTGCACGCCGGCACCGACGCGAAGAAGCCGGTCGAGGCCAGCAAGCTGTACATCGACCTCGACGACCTGAGCGCCGACGCGACCTTCACCAACATCAACATCGGTGTCGCGGCCAGCAGCTCGACCAAGGGTCCGGGCATCAAGTCGGACGAGGTCGCCAACAAGCAGACGAACCCGAACGGGTTCGCGCAGGAGGCGGACCACGCCTCGCTGTCCGGCGTGAAGCAGACGGCGTGGGCCACCACCGCCGGAACCTTCAAGCTGAGCGGTCTGCACATGTCGATCTCGACGAAGGGAGCGGAGTGCTACTAGGCACTCCGTGACGGGCGGGGGAGCCGACGGCCCCCCGCCCCCCACCTTCATCCCACGGTCTTCACACGCGGTACGAGGAACCACCACCGCGTCACATAGCACCACCACCACAGCAACGCCGCACCAGGGAGCTGTTTTCCATGAGCGCCGAGACTCCTGCCGCACCCGGCCAGTTCACCCGCCGGAGGCTGCAGTTCCGCTCCTGGCGGGGCACGCGGCCGTTCTGGGCCGGTCTGTACATCCTGCTCGCCGGTTTCCCGATCATGTACTTCCCGTACGCGCATCTCCAGATCGGCAACCTCACGGTGGCGATGGCGACCACGGCCGGTGCCGGGTCCCTGATCATCGGCGTGCTGCTCGTCGTCCTGGGCATCAGCCTCTGGTTCCAGCGGCACATCCGCACCTTCGCCGGAATCGCCGCGATCCTGCTGGCGCTGGTGTCCCTGCCCGTGTCCAACTTCGGTGGCTTTGTCATGGGCTTCCTGCTCGCCCTGATCGGCGGAGCGATGGCCGTGGCCTGGTCACCGGGCGCGCCCCCGAAGCCGCAGCCGGAGGGCGAGATCCCGCCGGCCGAGGGCGACGCCCCCGAGGAGGCCGCCTACTTCCCGGGCCCGGACGCGGTGGACGAGTCGAACGACCTGTCAGGAACGAGCCCGGTGAACGGGGCGAACGGGAGGCACAGTGCCGGCTGACGAGGTGACCCACGGGACTGATGTGGACGAGTCCCGTGTGAGAACCGGGCCGCGGCATGCGGTACCCAAGAAGCCGCTGTTCACCAGGTTCCACATGCCGGCGGGCAAGGCGATCGCCTCCGTGGCGATGCCGACGGCCGTGCTCATGGGCTTCGGATTCACGTCGACGCTGGCCATCGCCGACACCAACAACACGTCGTCGGCGTCCTCGAAGAGCCTCGCCGAGGACTACAAGGACTGCGTCGCCGCCCTGGACTCCGCCTCGCCCTCCGCCTCGGCGAGCGCGAGCGACAAGGCCACGGACTCGGCCACGCCGTCCGCCAAGGCGTCGTCCGGCACCAAGGACTCCACGTCGTCGTCGGGCAAGTCCTCCTCGTCGGACTCAGGTTCCGGCGACGCGGGCACGCCCGCGCCGTCCGCGTCCAAGTCGTCGTCCGCGTCGGGTGATTCGGGTTCGTCGGGCTCCTCCGGCTCGTCGGACTCCGGCAGTACGGCGACCCCGTCGCCGTCCGCCTCCGCGAGCAGCAGCAGCGGTGGCGGCCTGCTGGACACGATCGGGAACGCGATCGGCAGCATCCTCAGCGGCGGCGACACGACGGGTTCGTCCGCGTCGGACTCCACCGCGAGCCCGTCGCCGTCGGCGTCCGCCTCCGCTGACTCGTCCTCGGCGTCGTCCTCTTCGACGAAGTCGGACTCGTCCTCGTCGTCGAGCGGCGGCAGCGGCTCCGGCACCGTGTCCAAGACCGTCAAGAAGGTCACGGACACCGCCAAGGACACCACCGACACGGCGACCAAGGCGGCGGCCGACGCCACCAAGGCGGCCGCGGACGCCACCTCCACCGCCTCGCCGAGCCCGTCCCCCAGTGCGAGCTCCAGCACGTCGGCCGCCGACTGCGCGGCCGCCACCGACGACGTGAGCGGCGTCGACAACAAGGTGGCGGTGGCGGACGACCCCTGGTACCTCAGCGCCAGCTCGCTGACGCTGAAGAGCGCCGACTACCAGGGCATCGTCGAGGTGCGGACGGCCGGCGGCACGACGAAGAAGGTGCTGAAGTACGTCATCTCGGGCGGCACCGACATCGGCGACCTGCACCAGACGGTCAAGGACAAGACCATCGGGAAGACCTACCACGTGCAGGCCCGCTCCGGTTCGACGTCCACGATCACCGGCGGCGCCACGACGATGTACACGCAGTCCATCTCGGGCAACCTCTTCGGCCTGATCCCGATCACCTTCGACGTGAACAACCCGCCGCCGCTGAACATCCCGCTGATCTACTTCACCAACGTGAAGGTCGTCCAGGCGGCCCAGTTCGGCGGAACCCTGCACGTGCCCGGGATGCACGTCTACACGACCGACGGCACCAGCTGACCGTCACCGCAGACCCGTCCGGGAGCCGCAAGAGGACTGTGCCCCGCCGAGCACCGACTCGGCGGGGCACAGTCCTGTCCGGCCCCCTGCCGGGGACCCCGGCTCGGCAGGGCGTGGTAAATCTCTTTACCGGGTTTCTTGCAGAAAGCCCCGGCGTTCACGCCGGGGATGAATGCATCTCAAGGCTGCTCTGACGTGCACGTGAGAGCGGATGTTTTTGCTGCTCGATGTACTGGCGGACGATCGCCAACGGTGCTCCTCCGCACGACGCGGAGAAGTACGAGGGCGACCACAGGCGCCCGTGCATGATGGCGGGGTTGATCCGGCCGGTGAACTCCTGCCGTATCCGGCGGGCGGAGACGCCCTTGAGGCTGTTGACCAGCTTGGAGACGGCGACCTTGGGCGGGTAGTGCACCAGGAGGTGGACGTGATCGCGTTCGCCGTTGAACTCCTTCAGCTCCGCCTCGAAGTCCTCGCACACCTTGCGCATGATCTCCTCGCAGCGTGTCAGCATCTCGTCGTCGAACACCCCGCTCCGGTATCTCGTCACAAAGACCAAGTGCACATGCATCGCCGAAACTACGTGTCTTCCACGCCTGTAATCACTCGGTCCATCCATGAGACCAATCGTAGTAGGATCTTGAGTGTGCAGCTCCGCTACAATTATCGGGCCTACCCGGATGCCACCCAGCGCCGTGCGCTGGCGAGCGCGTTCGGGTGCGCCCGCGTGGTGTGGAACGACTGCCTGCGCGACCGCAAGGAAGCGCACGCGGCAGGGCTGCCGTACGTGACGTCGGCCGAGCTGTCCCGGCTTCGCATCACCCAGGCCAAGCGCACCCAGGAACGTGCCTGGCTCGCCGACGTCTCAGCGGTCGTCCTGCAGCAGTCCCTGCGGGACCTGGACACCGCCTACAAGAACTTCTTCGACTCGGTCAAGGGCAAGCGGCAGGGCCGCAAAGTCGGCCCTCCCCGCTACAAGTCGAAGAAGGACACCCGGCAGTCGATCCGTCTCAACACCAACGCCTTCTCCCTCCAGGACGATGGCACCGTGTACGTGGCCAAGGTCGGCGGCCTCAAGACCAAGTGGTCCCGCCGGCTTCCGGCCGCACCCACCTCCCTGACCGTCAC
>NZ_JBFAXI010000122.1:0-24100 GCF_040680735.1 Streptomyces sp. NPDC051987
CAGGAGGGTCCGGGCTCCCGCCGTTGCGGGCCCGCTCCCGGCCGCGTCCCGCCTTCGGGGCAGTGCGGGTCCCCCGTCCGGACTACCTGCCGTGCCGGTCTGCAGGACATCTCATAGCGTGACCATATGAGTCACTCTCCGTGCGCCCGTACCGTCGTCAGCTGCGCCCTGCTGGTGATCGCCCTCGGCGCGGGCGTCACCGCCTGTGGTTCGCACGGCAGTCCCCTCGCGGACAAGCCGTACGACGCGGCGGACCAGATCTCCTTCAACACCCCCACCGGGTCGGGGAAGCGGGCCGACCCCGACAAACCTCTGGAGGTCGTCGCCAAGAGCGACGAGGACCGCATCACGGACGTCACGGCCCAGGACGCCACCGGTCGCTTCGTGGCGGGCGAACTCGACGCCGACGGCCGCCGCTGGCACAGCACCGCCCCGCTGGCCGCCAACGCCCACTACACGGTCCAGGTCAGTACCGAGGACGAGAACGGCGCGCCCGGCCGCAAGACCCTCACCTTCGACACCAGCACGCCCGTCACCCGGCAGCGGCTGAAGGTCACCTTCGGCCCCAAGGCGGGCGAGTACGGCGTGGGTCAGCCCGTCACCGCCCAACTCGACCGCGGCATCAAGGACAAGGCCCAGCGCGCCGTCGTCGAGCGTGCCCTGAGGGTCGACTCCATCCCGGCCGTGGAGGGCTCCTGGTACTGGGTGAGCGACAAGGAACTCCACTACCGGCCCAAGGACTACTGGCCCGCCCACGCCACCGTCCAGGTGCACAGCAACCTGGACGGCGTGAAGATCGGCGACCGCCTGTGGGGCGGCGCGTCCCAGCCCCTCAAGCTCACCACGGGCGACAAGCTCCTCGCCGTCACGGACGCCGGCTCCCACCAGATGACGGTCTACCGGAACGACAAGGAGATCAACCAGATCCCCGTCACCACCGGCAAACCGGGCTTCGAGACCCGCAACGGCGTCAAGGTGGTCCTGGAGAAGCAGTACTTCGTACGCATGCGCGGCACCACGGTCGGCATCGCCGAGGGCACCTCGGACTCCTACGACCTGCCGGTCTACTACGCCACCCGGGTGACCTGGTCGGGCGAGTACGTGCACGCCGCGCCCTGGTCGGTGGGCTCCCAGGGCTACGAGAACGTCAGCCACGGCTGCACCGGTATGAGCACCTCGAACGCCGAGTGGTTCTTCGACACCATCCACCCGGGAGACCTGGTGAAGGTCGTCAACTCCAACGGCAAGGAGATGGAGGACTTCGGCAACGGCTTCGGCGACTGGAACCTCGCCTGGAAGGACTGGCGCAAGGGCAGCGCCCTCACGGCCGGCACGCCGGACGGCCCGAACCCGCAGGACGCGGTGAGAGTGCAGCCGGCAGCCCTTTGAAACGTCCCAGGCGGCAGCCGACCCAGGGGCGCGGGGAACTGCGCGACAAGCGACGTACGGCCCGCAGTCGCGCATTCGGCCCGCGCCCCGCCCCCTCAGGCGCTCAGCAGCCTCTTCCGCCGCAACAGCGAAGCCAGGGCCGAGGCGAACTCCACGGGCTCCACCGGCAGCGTCACGGCCGCGTCCGCCCGGCTCCACGTGGCCAGCCACGCATCCTGCGGCCGAGCGATCAGCAACAGCACCGGCGGGCAGTCGAACACCTCGTCCTTGATCTGCCGGCACATCCCCATGCCCCCCATGGGCACGGCCTCGCCGTCCAGGACACACACGTCGATCCCGCCCTTGTCCAGCTCGGCGACGACCGCCGCGGGCGTGGCGCACTCCACGAACTCGACGAACGGCACATCGGGAGCCGGTCGCCGGCCGGCGGCCAGCCGTACCTGCTCGCGGGTGGTGGAGTCGTCGCTGTAGACCAGCACCGTGGCGGTCGGCTGCATTGTTCCTCCGAGACGTCAGCGTCGTACGGACAGGACCGATGCGCCGGATGCTACTCCCCTGAACACCTCGTCAACACCTGCTGGAACACCACTTCGATGGGCCATCCGGGCACTGCACGAGGGGCGGACACTCCGAACGGCACCCCCCGGAGTGAGCGCGAGATAAGCGACCGACATAATGTCGGTCGTGGCGACAGCAACGACAGTAGAAACCGGGCACGCGCACCCGTCGGTCAACAGGCCGAACCTCACCAGCGTCGGAACCATCATCTGGCTGAGTTCCGAGCTGATGTTCTTCGCGGCCCTCTTCGCGATGTACTTCACCCTGCGATCGGTGACCGGCGAGGCGCACTGGAAGGCGATGGCGAGTCATCTCGACATCCCCTTCTCGGCGACCAACACCACGATCCTGGTGCTCTCCTCCCTCACCTGCCAGCTCGGCGTCTTCGCCGCCGAGCGCGGGGACGTGAAGAAGCTCCGGGGCTGGTTCATCGTCACCTTCATCATGGGTGCGATCTTCATCGGTGGTCAGATCTACGAGTACACGAACCTGGTCAAGGAGGACGGCATCTCGCTCTCCTCCGACCCGTACGGTTCGGTGTTCTACCTGACCACCGGCTTCCACGGCATGCACGTGACGGGCGGCCTCATCGCCTTCCTGTTCGTCCTGGGGCGCACCTACGCGGCGAAGAGGTTCACGCACGAGCAGGCGACCGCGGCCATCGTCGTGTCCTACTACTGGCACTTCGTCGACGTCGTCTGGATCGGCCTCTTCGCCACGATCTACCTGATCAAGTAGCCGGGCCGGCTCCACGCGCCGTAGAAGCGCACTTTCCAGAAGCATCGACGCAGAAGATCCTGACACCGGGGTAATCCGTGAAAAAGCTCTCCGCACGACGACGCCATCCGCTGGCGGCGGTCGTCGTCCTACTCCTCGCGCTGGTGGGCACTGGGGGGGCCTACGCCGCGCTCGCACCCGCGAGCAAGGCGCAGGCCGACGAGACCTCTCAGTCCCTGACGATCGAGGAGGGCAAGAAGCTCTACTCGGTCGGCTGCGCCAGCTGCCACGGCACCGGGGGTCAGGGCTCGTCCGACGGCCCCAGCCTGGTGGGCGTGGGCGCCGCGGCCGTCGACTTCCAGGTCGGCACCGGCCGTATGCCGGCCGCCACCTCGCAGGGCCCGCAGGTCGTCAAGAAGAAGAACATCTACACCCAGGCCCAGATCGACCAGCTCGCGGCGTACATCGCCTCGCTGGGCGCCGGTCCCGAGGTTCCGACCAAGGACCAGTACGGCCCGGACGGTGCCGACATCGCCAAGGGCGGCGAGCTCTTCCGCACCAACTGCGCGCAGTGCCACAACTTCGTGGGTGCGGGTGGCGCGCTGACCAAGGGCAAGTTCGCGCCGAGCCTTGAGGGTGTCGACCCGAAGCACATCTACGAGGCCATGCAGACGGGCCCGCAGAACATGCCGTCCTTCCCCGACACGACGCTGACGGAGAAGAACAAGAAGGACATCATCGCGTACCTGAACGCGGTCAACAGCAGCAACACGGAGAACCCCGGCGGTCTCAACCTGGGCGGCCTCGGGCCGGTCAGCGAGGGCCTGTTCGCGTGGATCTTCGGTCTCGGTGCACTGATCGCGGTCGCCGTCTGGGTCGCCGCTCGGACCGCAAAGGCCAAGAAGTCATGAGTAGCCAAGACATTCCAGAAGAGAACCTGCCCGCTGAGCAGGACCACGCGCACGCGCACACCGCCGTGAGCGTGGCGGACGAGAAGGACCCGTTCTCGGATCCGGGTCTGCCGCCCCACGAGCACCGCATCCAGGACATCGACGAGCGGGCCGCCAAGCGGTCCGAGCGCGTCGTGGCCATGCTGTTCACGGTGTCGATGCTGGCCACCGTCGGCTTCATCGCCTCCTACGTGACCATCCCGAAAGACAAGTCGATCTTCGTCTTCCCGATCGGTCACATCAGCGCGCTGAACTTCGCGCTGGGCCTGACCCTCGGTGCGGCGCTGTTCTGCATCGGCGCGGGCGCGGTCCACTGGGCCCGCACCCTGATGTCCGACGTGGAGGTCGCCGACGAGCGGCACCCGATCGAGGCCTCTCCCGAGGTCCGCGCCAAGGTCCACGAGGACTTCAGGCAGGGCGCCAAGGAATCGGCGCTCGGCCGGCGCAAGCTGATCCGCAACACCATGTTCGGCGCGCTGACCCTGGTCCCGCTCTCCGGCGTCGTGCTGCTGCGCGACCTCGGCCCGCTGCCCGGCACCTCGCTGCGGCACACGGCGTGGTCGAAGGGCAAGCTGCTCGTCAACATGAACACCAACGAGCCGCTGCGTCCCTCCGACGTCGCCGTCGGCTCGCTGACCTTCGCCAAGCCCGAAGGCGTCGAGGAGTCCCAGGAGGACTTCCAGAACGTCATGGCGAAGGCGGCCCTGATGATCATCCGGCTGCAGCCGGACAACATCAAGGACAAGCGCGAGCTTGAGTGGTCGCACGAGGGCATCGTCGCCTTCTCGAAGATCTGCACCCACGTGGGCTGCCCGATCTCGCTGTACGAGCAGCAGACCCACCACGTGCTCTGCCCGTGCCACCAGTCCACCTTCGACCTCTCCGACGGCGCCCGAGTGATCTTCGGCCCGGCCGGTCACGCCCTGCCGCAGCTGCGCATCGGTGTGAGCGAAGAGGGTTACCTCCAGGCGCTCGGCGACTTCGAGGAGCCCGTCGGTCCTGCATTCTGGGAGCGCGGATGAGCACCAACGAGAACAACGAGCGACGCGACAAGGCGCCCGCCGGCGAGCGTGTCGCCGACTGGGCCGACGGACGGCTCGGGATCTACTCCCTCGCCAAGTCCAACATGCGCAAGATCTTCCCCGACCACTGGTCGTTCATGTTGGGCGAAGTATGCATGTACAGCTTCATCATCATCATCCTGACGGGTGTGTACCTGACGCTGTTCTTCCACCCGTCGATGAACGAGGTGGAGTACCACGGCAGCTACGTCCCGCTCCAGGGCCAGCTGATGTCCGAGGCGTTCAACTCGACCCTGCACATCTCCTTCGACGTGCGCGGTGGTCTGCTCATCCGGCAGATCCACCACTGGGCCGCGCTGATCTTCCTCGCCGGCATGTTCGTGCACATGATGCGCGTCTTCTTCACCGGCGCGTTCCGCAAGCCGCGTGAGATCAACTGGCTGTTCGGCTTCCTGCTGTTCGTCCTCGGCATGTTCACCGGTTTCACCGGTTACTCGCTCCCGGACGACCTGCTCTCCGGCACCGGTGTCCGCTTCACCGAGGGCGCCATCCTGTCGATGCCGATCGTCGGCACGTACATCTCGTTCTTCCTCTTCGGCGGGCAGTTCCCCGGCCACGACTTCGTCGCCCGGTTCTACTCGATCCACATCCTGCTGCTGCCGGGCATCATGCTCGGCCTGATGGTGGGCCACCTGATCCTGGTCTTCTACCACAAGCACACGCAGTTCGCGGGTCCCGGAAAGAGCGAGAAGAACGTCGTCGGCATGCCGCTGCTGCCGGTCTACATGGCCAAGGCCGGAGGCTTCTTCTTCCTGGTCTTCGGTGTCATCGCGGCCATCGCGGCGACCACCCAGATCAACCCGATCTGGGCCATGGGCCCCTACCGTCCGGACCAGGTGTCCACCGGCGCCCAGCCCGACTGGTACATGGGCTTCGCCGAGGGTCTGATCCGCTACATGCCCGGCTGGGAGATCAACTTCTGGGGCCACACCCTGGTCCTGGGCGTCTTCATCCCGCTGATCCTGTTCGGTGTGGTCCTCGCGGCGATCGCGGTCTACCCGTTCATCGAGTCCTGGGTCACCGGGGACAAGAGCGAGCACCACATCCTGGACCGCCCGCGCAACGCCCCGACCCGCACCGCCTTCGGTGTGGCCTGGGTGACCGTGTACATGGTGGGCCTGGTCGGTGGTGGCAACGACCTCTTCGCCACCCACTTCCACCTGTCGATCAACGACGTGACCTGGTTCGTCCGGATCTTCTTCTTCGCCGGACCGGTGATCGCGTTCATCGTCACCAAGCGGATCTGCCTGGGCCTGCAGCGCCGGGACCGCGACAAGGTGCTGCACGGTCGCGAGACCGGCATCATCAAGCGGCTGCCGCACGGTGAGTTCATCGAGGTCCACGAGCCGCTCTCGCAGGAGCAGCTGCACACCCTCACGGCGCACCACCAGTACGAGCCGGCGCAGATCGGCCCGGCGGTCGACGAGAACGGTGTCGAGCGCAAGATCAAGGGTTCCGAGAAGCTCCGCGCCAAGCTGAGCAACGCCTACTACGGCGAGGACAACCAGATCCCGAAGCCGACCGTCGAGGAGTACAAGGAGATCACGAGCGGCCACGGCCACCACTGATCGACGGCGTCGCCACGCCACGGTCGAAGGGCCCCCGTCCGGTGTACGGACGGGGGCCCTTCGCCGTGCCCGGAGCTGGATAGGGTGGGCCCTGGACACCGGTTACTTCCCGTACGACGATCAGGAGCGGCCTCATGAGCGCTGTGACCCCCGCTGGAGGCGACACCGCGGCGGGCCGTTCCTGGCCCGAGGTGCTGAACGCGCTGCTGTACGGCCAGGACCAGAGCGCCGACGCCACGGCCTGGGCGATGGACCAGATCATGCGCGGCCAGGCCACCGACGCCCAGATCGCGGGCTTCGTCGTGGCCCTGCGGGCCAAGGGCGAGACCGTCGAGGAGATCAACGGGCTGGTCCGCACGATGTACGAGCACGCCAACGTCATCGAGGTGCCCGGTCGCACGGTCGACATCGTCGGGACCGGCGGTGACGGCGCGAAGACGGTGAACATCTCCACGATGTCGGCGCTGGTGGTGGCCGGCACCGGGGCGAAGGTCGTCAAGCACGGCAACCGCGCCGCGTCCTCCGCGTCCGGGGCCTCGGACGTCCTGGAGAAGCTGGGCGTCAATCTCGACCTGACCCCGCGGCGGGTCGCCGAGGTCGCCGAGGAGGCCGGCATCACCTTCTGCTTCGCCATCAAGTTCCACCCGGCGCTGCGTCACGCGGGCGCCGCGCGCGGCCAGTTGGGCATCCGCACCGTCTTCAACATCCTCGGCCCGCTGACCAACCCCGCGCAGGTGCGGGCGCAGGCGGTCGGCGTCGCGGACCCCCGCATGGCACCGGTCGTCGCGGGCGTCTTCGCGGAGCGCGGCAACTCCTCCCTGGTCTTCCGCGGCGACGACGGCCTCGACGAGCTGACGACGACCGCCACGTCCCGGGTCTGGACCGTCCGCGACGGCAAGGTCACCGAGGAGACCTTCGACCCCCGTGACGTCGGCATCGACCTGGTCCCCGTGGAGGCCCTGCGGGGCGGCGACCCGTCGTACAACGCGGAGGTCGCCCGCAGGCTCCTGGACGGCGAGCGGGGCCCCGTACGGGAGGCGGTCCTGCTGAACTCGGCGGCGGCCCTGGTGGCCCTGGACCCGGGCGCTGGAACCTTGGCCGAACAACTGCGGGCCGGCATGGACCGAGCGGCCGAGTCGATCGACTCGGGCGCCGCGAAGCGGGTGCTTGAGCGCTGGGCAGCCGCGACGAACAAGTAGGAGGCACGGCCGACGGGGCGCAGACGCGGTCCGGCACCGCCGGGCCCCGCCGTCGTCGTCGAACGCCCTTGCGGCGGAAAGAGGGAGATCGGCGCCGTCCGAGGGCTGAGGCGCGGTACGGCACCGCCGGACCGCGCCGTCGTGGCTGGTCGCCGTTGCGGCGGGAGAGAAACCCGGCGCCGGTGCCGGTGCATCGGCCGACGTGGACCTTTCTTCTCCGCCGCAACGGTGCCCAACCACACGCGGCCTTCCCGGCGGTGCCGAACCGGCCTCGCCCCTGTCCCGTCATCCGGACACGAGTTGCGCGGCGGCGATCACCTCACCTACTTTTCTTCCCAGGTCATGAGTGACAGTCATGAGGCCCCGGCCGACTGTCCGGCAACCCTCCGTCCGTGGCGGGGTGCCCCGGGTGAGGACCAGGTCGTGGGCAGCGAGGTCCACGGCAAGCGCGGACCCCTCGTACACCAGGGGTCCTGGTCGTCGAGGAGCCTTCCGTGAGCAAGCGAATGCGATAGGGCCGCTGAGCCCCGCCTCCGCGTTTCCCTTTTTCTCCACTGCCGCTGCTTGAGCGCGTCCGCTCGCACGGCGGATTCCACCTGTTCTCACGGGAGTTCACCCATGTCCGTCTCCACCGCTGCCACCGCTCGCACCCTTTGCGCCCCTCTGCCCGTTCTCGGCCGGGATGTCACCGTCCCGCTCGTCACCGGCGGCGAGGTCGCCTACGCCGCGCTCGACTACGCGGCCAGCGCCCCCGCCCTCCAGCGGGTCTGGGACGACGTCGCGGCCTACGCCCCGTACTACGGCAGTGTCCACCGCGGCGCCGGCTACCTCTCCCAGCTCTCCACGGACCTCTTCGAGAACGCCCGCCGGACCGTCACCGAGTTCCTCGACTGCCGCCCCGACGACCAGCTGGTCTTCACCCGCTCCACGACGGACTCCCTGAACCTCCTGGCCCGCGCCCTCCCCGCCGACTGCCAGGTCTTCGTCTTCGAGACCGAGCACCACGCCTCCCTGCTGCCCTGGCAGGACGCCCGGGTCAGCTACCTCGACGCCCCGCGCACCCCGCAGCAGGCCGTGGCGACCCTGGAGCGCGCCCTCGCGGACCGCGACCCGCAGGGTCCGGCCCTGGTCTGCGTGACCGGCGCCTCCAACGTCACCGGCGAGCTGTGGCCGGTGCGCGAGCTGGCCGCCATCGCGCACGCGCACGGCGCCCGGATCGTCCTGGACGCCGCCCAGCTGGCCCCGCACCGCCCCCTCTCCGTCCGGGACCTGGACGTGGACTGGGTCGCCTTCTCCGGCCACAAGCTGTACGCCCCCTTCGGCTCCGGCGTCCTGGCCGGGCGCGCCGACTGGCTCCGGGCCGCCGAGCCCTACCTCGCGGGCGGCGGCGCCAGCCGCAAGGTCACCCGGCGCGAGGACGGGGGAGTGGCCGTGGAGTGGCACGACAGCGCCGCGCGGCACGAGGCCGGCTCGCCCAACGTCATCGGCGCCTACGCCGTCGCCTCCGCCTGCAAGGCGCTCACCGATGCGGGCTGGGACACCCTGGTCGCCCGCGAGGAGCACCTGATCGCCGAGATCCGCGCGGGCCTCGCCGAGGTCCCCGAGGTCCGGGTCCTGTCCCTCTTCGGCGACGACGCCCCGCGGGTCGGCGTGATCAGCTTCGTGGTGGAGGGCTGGAACAGCTCCCACTTCGCGGCCGCCCTCTCCGCCGAGTACGGCATCGGCGTCCGCGACGGCCTCTTCTGCGCCCACTCGCTGGTGCGGACCCTGCTGGGCTCCGACCCCCAGACCCAGGGCGAGTGCGGGGCGCCGGAGGCGGCACCGGGCGAGAAGTCCCTCAACGCCGTCCGGGTGAGCTTCGGGGCGGGGACGCCGGACGAGCACGTGGAGCGCTTCGTGAACGCCGTGAAGCGACTGGTCACCGACGGCGCCCAGTGGACGTACCGCACGGAGGAGGGCCGCTGCGTCCCGGCGGTGTGATCCAGACCGACCTCAGGGGCAGCGCCCCGTCAGGGGCGCGGGGAACTGCGCGCTCAGCCACGGCGGACCCGCAGGGGACCACGATGCTTCGTGCCCGGCTACCGGCCGGTGGGGGCCGGTCGCGCAGTTCCCCGCGCCCCTTCGGGGCCCTAGCTGTCCAGGCCGATCGCGAACGCCGCCTCCAGGTCGTGCTGGGAGTACGTGCGGAACGCGACGTGCGTGTCCGTGGCCTCCACGCCGGGGATCTTGCTGATGGAGCCGGGGATGACCTCGGCCAGGTCCTCGTGCTGCCGCACCCGCACCATGGCGATGAGGTCGTACGTGCCGGTGACCGAGAAGACCTCGCTGACGCTCTCCAGCGCGGCGATCCGTTCCGCGATCTCAGGGATCCGGTCCACGCTGGTCTTGATGAGGACGATCGCGGTGATCACGGCTGGTTCTCTCCCTCGGGTGCCGGAGCTGGGGCGAGCCTCACTTTAGTCGCCCGCCCGTCGCCCGCCACCGCCCTTCCAGGGCCGCGCTTCGCGCCTTTCTTTTTGCTGTATCGGACCCACGCGTAGCCGAACCCGAGTCCGAAGCCGACCAGGTGGGCGAGGTAGGCCACTCCGGGGCCGGCGGGGGCCTGGCTCAGGGCCACCCACTGCAGGGCCGCCCAGAAGGGGAGGACCACCCAGGCCGGGAAGCGGAGCGGGAGGAAGAACAGGAAGGGGAGGAGACTGGTCACACGGGCCCTGGGGAACAGGTAGAGGAACGCTCCGAGGACCGCCGAGATCGCCCCGGACGCGCCCACCAGCGACTGCTGGGACGTGGCATTGGCGGCCGCGTAGCCGAGCAGCGCGAGATAGCCGCAGCCGACGTAGAAGAGGGTGAACCGCACGCGGCCCATCCGTTCCTCGGTCATGGCCCCGAAGACGAAGAGGAAGAGCATGTTGCCGAGCAGGTGCACCCAGCTGCCGTGGATGAACAGCGCCGTGGCCGGGGTGAGCGCCTCCCGGACCGGGCCGGCGAAGAGGTCGGCGGGGACCACGCCCCACCGCCGGAAGTACGCCCGCTGCGCGGCCGCGAGGGCCTCTCCGGTGCCGTAGGACGGTGTGAGGCCCGAGGCGGGGCCCAGCACGAAGATCAGGCAGCACACGGCGATCAGGCTGTACGTCATGGGCGCCGACGTCCCCCGCAGACCGCGCAGGGTCCGGGCGGCTGTCGTGTTCCAGTTGCCGATCATGGACATAGAGCATGGCGTAACCGGACGCACTGGTGCAGATCGCCTCGCCGCCGTGGACAGGTGGGCATGGGGGACCCGCCAGGCCGTAGGGTTACGAGCCACACGCGTCGGGACGGCGCGTCACGGACACTAGAAGGAAGCGAACAAGCCACGATGACGGTTCCCCTGCCGACCGCCACGACGCGGTGGCGCTGCACCCTCTGCGGCAATCTCACGCGCTTCGACGTGACCCGCTCGTCGAAGGTCGTCGAGTACGTCCACCTCGACCTGGCCGGTGAGCCCAAGGTCGAGGAGCGCGAGGTGGTCAGTGAGACCATCGAGTCGGTGCGCTGCCGCTGGTGCAACGCGGTGGACCAGGTGGAACTGGTGGACAGGCCGGGCGCCGACTCCTGAGACCGGGAGCCGGCCCCGTACAGGTGATGGGGTGTGACGGATGGTGGAGACCACAGGCGGGGGGCCGGGCGACGGCACCGCCGAGGTGCTTGACCGTCCGTTGCCCGACGGCGTGCGACGGCGGGTCGTGCAGATCGTGTCGGACGGGTTCGGCGGGCTGACCCTGGGCGAACTGCCTGCCCAGCTGCGCCAGTACGCCCGTTTCGCCCCCAATCGCCGGGCCAAGTTCGCCGGGAACGCCATGGCGGCCGCGCTGGAGACGGACACCCTCTTCCGGCAGCGGATCGGGGAGAAGCTGAGAGAGGCCCAGCCGGAACTGGCAGGCGCCCTGGACTCCGGCTCCCCGCCCCCGGCCGCGGACCCGCTCGATGTGGCGGCCGCGGCCTATGTGCTGCGCCCCGCGGGCTGGGTGAAGCTCGTGGCGGCGGCCGGCGAGGAGGCCCAGCGGGCCGACGCCGAGCGGGCCGACGAGGAGAGCCGGGCCGAACTGGAGCGGCTGCGCGAGGAACTGGACCGGGCCCGGGAACAGACCCGGTCCGACACGGAGCGGCTGCGCACCGAACTGGACGCGGCGAAGAAGGAAGCGGAATCGCTTCACCGCAAGCTGCGGGCCGCGCTGAGCGACGTCAAGCGCGGTGAGGCGGCGCTGCGCAAGCTGCAGGCCGAGATGGAGGCGGGGCGGGCCGAGGGGCAGTCCCTGCTGTCCGCCGCCGAGAGCGAGAGCAGGCGGCTCAAGGCCCGGCTCGGGGAGACCGAGGCGGCCCTGGAGGCCAGCCGCCGGGCCGCCCGCGAGGGACGCAGCGTCGAGGACATGCGGCTGCGGCTGCTGCTCGACACCGTCCTGGACGCGGCCCAGGGCCTGCGCCGGGAACTGGCGCTGCCGCCGGTGTCGGTGCGGCCCGCCGAGACCGTGGACGCGGTCGAACCGGGACGCATGACCCCGAAGGACATCGCGGCACGCGCGCTGTCCGAGCACGACCCGGCCATCCTGAACCAGTTGCTCGCCCTGCCCCAGGCGCACCTGGTCGTCGACGGCTACAACGTGACCAAGACCGGCTATCCGCAGATGCCGCTGGAGAAGCAGCGGCTGCGGCTGCTCGGCCAGCTCTCCCAGCTCGCCGCCCAGACCGGCGCCGAGGTCACCTGCGTCTTCGACGGCGCCGAGCTGGCCGCGCCGGTGCTGCTCGCCCCGCCGCGCGGGGTCCGCGTCCTCTTCTCCAAGCCCGGTGTGACCGCCGACGAGCTGATCCGCCAGCTGGTGCGCGCCGAGCCGCCGGGCCGTCCGGTGATCGTCGCCTCCACCGACCGGGAGGTCGCCGACGGGGTCGCCAAGGCGGGTGCCCGGCCGGTCGCTTCTGCGATGCTTCTGAAGCGACTGTCCTGAACGTGCAACCCGCATATGCAATGCCCGAATTGACCGAACCGTCACGCAACGTAGCGTCAATCGCGCATTACTGGTCGTGAGTTATGTGCAAAGAGTGCGTAGCGTGACCACTTTTTTGGCTGCCGGGTTTGAACTGATCACAGGTAGGTCACTAGGGTCTGGCCTCGAACCTCCACACGGGTGATCACTCAAACGAAGGAGCCCGTCTCCGTGGCGTCCCATCGTCGACCCAAGCAGCCGAACCGTGCGCGCGTGACCGTGCTCACGACCGCAGCAGCCGCCGCCGTAGTCCTCAGCGCCAATGCCGCCAACGCGGCGCCCGGCGAGAAGCTGACCAAGGACGAGGTCAAGGCGAAGGTCGACAAGCTGTACGAGGAGGCCGAGCAGGCCACCGAGAAGCTGGACGGCGCCAAGGACAAGCAGCAGAAGCTGCAGAAGGAGATCGCCACGATCCAGGACAACGTGGCTCGTGGCCAGGAGGACCTCAACAAGCTGCGGGACAGCCTCGGTTCGCTGGCCACCGCGCAGTACCGGTCCGGCGGCATCGACCCGTCGGTCCAGCTCTTCCTGTCGTCCAACCCGGACGACTACCTCGACAAGGCGTCCACGCTCGACCAGTTGAGCAGCCAGCAGGTCGAGGCCCTGAAGAAGATCCAGGACAAACAGCGCGAACTCGCCCAGGAGCGGGCAGAGGCCACCGACAAGCTCAAGGACCTCTCCGCCACCCGCACCGAGCTGGCCAAGCAGAAGAACGCCGTCCAGGCCAAGCTCGCCGACGCGCAGAAGCTGCTCAACACGCTGACCGCCAAGGAGAAGGCCGAGCTCGACTCCGAGCAGGCCCGGGCCGCCAGTCGCGCCTCCGCCCGCGTGGACCTCGGCAACACCGGCTCCGCCTCCAGCCGCGCCGCCGCCGCCTTCGCCGCCGCCCAGAGCGTCCTCGGCTCCCCGTACGTCTACGGTGCCGCCGGCCCGTCCTCCTTCGACTGCTCGGGCCTGACCTCCTGGGCCTACGCCCAGGCCGGCGTGACCATACCCCGCACCTCCGAGGCGCAGGCCAACGCCGGCACCCGCATCTACAGCGCGAGCGACCTCAAGGTCGGCGACCTGGTCATCTTCTACGGCGACTACCACCACGTCGGCCTCTACGCCGGCAACGGCCAGGTGCTGCACGCCCCGCACACCGGCGCCGTCGTCCGCTACGAGGCGATGAGCGACATGACCTTCGAGTTCGGCGTCCGCATCTGACCCCACCGGGTCACACCGCCACCCGTACGGCCGAAGATCAACTCGCTGTGGCGCCCGAACGGGCGAATCACGGCAACCGGAACTGACTCCACGCCCCGCCGGTGACCTGCGTCAGCGGCGGGGCGTCACGTTGCGTGGCCGCCGGGGTCTTTGGCCGGGGTGCGGTCGCACGGCTATGGTCTGGCGCGTTTCCTCCGGCGCCGGGGCATCCCCGTCCCCCGCGCCGGGGGAAGCGGTACCTGTCCGCCAGCAGAAGGACCGCCGTGGGGTCTCATCGCCGTCTCGCACCGTCGACCGGGTTCAACCGGGGCGCCGGTGCCGCCCTCTGCGCGCTGTCGGCCGCGGCCGCCGCGCTCGGTGCCGTACCGGCGAGCGCCGCACCGCACGCCGACCCGCGGGCCGAGGTGGACCGGCTGTTCCAGCAGGCCGAGGAGGCGACCCAGGCCTACGACAGGGCCGACGAACGGGCCGACGCGCTGCGCCGCGAGGTGAACGACGCCCAGGACCGCATCGCCCGCCAGCAGCAGCGCGTCAACACCCTGCGGGAGGAACTCGGTTCGCTCGCCGGCGCCCAGTACCGCTCCGGTGGCATCGACCCCACCGTGGCCCTGCTGTTCTCCGACAACCCCCAGGACTACCTGGACCGGGCCTCCCTCCTCGACCGCATCGACGCCCGCCAGGCCGGCCGGCTGAAGGATCTGAGAACGGCCCTGCGCGAACTGGCCCAGGAGCGCGCCGAGGCCGCCGGGCAACTCACCGACCTGGAGCGCAGCCGACGGGCGGTCGCCTCCCACCGGGCCGTCGTGGAGCGCAAGCTCGCCAGGGCCCGGCAGCTCCTGGAGGCGATGCCGGCCGCCGACCGTGCCGCCTTCGAACACGCCTCCCGCGGCGACGACCGGGCCGGCCTGCCCGGCCTCCTCGGTGCCGCCGCCCCCGACGGCCGCGCCGCCGCCGCGCTCGCCGCCGCCCGCTCCGCCCTCGGCAGGCCGTACGTCTGGGGCGCGAACGGCCCCTCCGGCTTCGACTGCTCGGGCCTGATGCAGTGGGCGTACGCCCACGCCGGGATCCACCTCCCGCGCACCTCGCAGGAGCAGCGCCACGCCGGCCGGCAGGTCCCGCTCTCCCAGGCGCAACCCGGTGACCTGGTCGTCTACCGCTCCGACGCCAGCCATGTGGCCATGTACGCCGGCAACGGCCAGGTCATCCACGCCCCCTACCCGGGCGCCCCGGTCCGCTACGACCCGGTCGGAATGATGCCGGTCTCCTCCGTCACCCGGCCCTGATCCGCGGCCTCCTGCCCGTACGATCGGAAAGTGGCTGGTCGTGGACGGGCGTGGCGCTCAGGAGCGGTGGGGCTGTGTCTGCTGCTCCTGCCGCTGGCCGGCTGCGGCGGCGGGCAGTCGCCGACCGGCACCGCGACGGCCGAGGTGCAGCGGGTCCTGGACCGCCGCGCGGCCGCGGTCCTCGGGCACGACGAGAAGACGTACGCCGAGACCGGCGCCCGCGGCCCGTACGCGAACCTGCGGGCCGTACCGTTCGCCGCGTGGAGCTACCGGCTGACCGCCCTCCACCCGGACGGCGCCGGCGCCACCGCCGACGCGCGGCTCAGCTACCGGATACAGGGCTACGACAAGGCCCCGGTCACGACGGACCGCACGCTCACCCTCAGCCGCACCGCCGACGGACAGTGGTACGTCAGCCGCGACGAGCCCGCCGAGAAGTCCGGGCAGCAGCTCTGGGACGAGGGCAGGGTGACCGCCGTCAGCGGCGCCCACAGCCTCGTCCTCGGCGTCGGACAGTCCGGTGCCGCGCTGCGCGGCTACGCCCGGCTCGCCGACACCGCGGTTCCCGAGGTCACCAGGGCCTGGGGCGGGGACTGGACCCAGCGGGTGGTCCTGCTGGTGCCCGGGACGCTGAGCGGCATGGCCGGCCTGCTGGCCGCCCCCGCCGCCAACTACCGGGGCATCGCCGCCGTCACCACCGGCGAGGCCGGGGGATCGGCCCGGGCCCCGGCGGACCGGGTCATCCTCAACCCGGAGGCGTACGCCGTCCTCGGCCCGGTCGGCAGACAGGTCGTCCTCACCCACGAGACGACCCATGTGGCCACCCGCGCCCACACCACCCCCGCCACCCCGCTCTGGCTCTCCGAGGGCTACGCCGACTGGATCGGCTACCTCGGCACCGGTCGTACGCCCACCGAGGTCGCGCCGGAGCTCGCCCGCGCCGTCGAGGCCGGTGACGTCCCGGAGAGCCTTCCCGCCGACAAGGACTTCGGCTTCACCGACGACCCCACCACCCTGGCCGAGGCCTACGAGGGCGGCTGGCTGGCCTGCCGGATGATCGCCGGCCACTGGGGCGAGGAGCGGCTCGGCGCCTTCTACCGGGCCGTCGGCGCGCACCGGGGGCGGCCGGGCGCGGTCGAGGACGCGCTGCGGACGGAACTCGGCACGACCCTCCCCGACTTCACCGCCCGCTGGCGGGACTACGTGACGGCTCAGCTCGGCGACTGAGCGGGAGGGCGGCGACGTCGGTCCCGGTCACCGTGGAGCGCCACAGCACGCGGGCCGCCGTGACGGTGGCCGCGAGGAGCAGGCCGTTGCGCAGGGCCAGCAGGGTGATGCCGTACCAGTCGCTGACCACGACGTGCGAGAAACCGACCGGGAACTCCAGGACCGTCACGAAGGCCGCCAGCAGCACCAGGACGGCCGGGAGGGTCATGCGGCCGGCCCGGAAGCAGAGGCAGACCGCGGCCAGGCCCACCAGCCACACCAGGTACTGCGGGCTGATCACCCGGCTGGTGACCGTGAACATCAGGACGGCGGTGAAGGCCGCGTCCGCGAGCGTGTGGGAGCGGAAGCGGACCGCCGACAGCCGCCACAGCAGCAGCCAGCCGAAGGCGAGCACGGTGAGCAGCAGGGCCGCCGTGCTCACCGCGGCCACGTCCGGGCCGAGGAACTCGATCGAGCCGTAGTTGAGCTGCACCTCGCCGTGCCAGCCGACGTGCCGGGCGACGTGGAGCACCAGGGCGCCCAGCGACTCCACCTCGGTGCCCCGGTCCCGCTGGAAGGTCAGGAAGGCGAACGCGCCCGGCATGGCCACCGCGAACAGGGCGCCGACCGCGCCCGCGGTGATCCCCGCCGCCGCCCAGGTCCGGCGCCGTACGGCAGCCACGAGCAGCAGCGCCGGCCACACCTTGACCATCGCGCCGAAGCCGACGAGGGCGCCCATGAGCCGCGGGTGCCGGGCCCCGGCGAGCAGCGCGGCGACGGCGACGGCGGTGACCATCAGGTCGTAGCGGGCGTAGACGGTCGGGCCGAGCAGCGGGACGCCCAGCACCCAGACCCAGGCGCCGCGCAGCGTGCGGCCGGGGCGCGGGCCGGTGTACAGCAGGAGGGAGAGGACCACCAGGTCGGCCAGGCAGGCCAGCACGAAGAAGGCGGTCGGGTAGGCCAGGAAGGGCAGGAGCGCGGGGGAGAGGATCGCCAGGGCGGCCGCGGGCGGGTACTGCCAGGTGACGTCGTCCAGCGGGAACGTGCCGTGCCGCAGGACCTCGTACCAGCCCTGGTAGATGACCGACACGTCGCTCGTGACGTCCGCCCCCGGGAACGCGAACACCCGCAGCACGAACAGCAGCAGCACCAGCCGGGTGACCGCCCAGGTCACCAGCAGCGACGCCAGGGCACGCCGCACGCCCGTCCTGTCCACCTGAGCCCCTGTCCGTCGCGTCGCCGAGCCGAGCCGAGTGGGCCACATGATCTCCCGGCCTCCTGTGCGGGGGCCATGAAGCACGGCCGAACACCGGGTGCCGGTAGGGTCGGCGCCGATGAACAAGACCCTCGTCGTGACCAATGACTTCCCGCCCCGGCCGGGCGGCATCCAGGCCTTTCTGCACAACATGGCGCTGCGGCTGGACCCCGAGCGGCTGGTCGTCTACGCGTCGACCTGGAAGCGGGGCCGGGAGGGCGCCGAGGCCACCGCCGCGTTCGACGCCGAGCAGCCCTTCACCGTCGTCCGCGACCGTACGACGATGCTGCTGCCGACGCCCGGGGCGACCCGGACGGCGGTCGGGCTGCTGCGGGAGCACGGGTGCACGTCCGTGTGGTTCGGGGCGGCGGCTCCGCTGGGGCTGATGGCGCCGGCGCTGCGGAAGGCGGGGGCGCAGCGGCTGGTCGCCACCACGCACGGGCACGAGGCCGGCTGGGCGCAGCTTCCCGCGGCGCGGCAGCTGCTCCGGCGGATCGGGGACGCGACCGACACCATGACCTACCTCGGCGAGTACACGCGGTCCCGGATCGCGACCGCGCTGAGTGCGCAGGCGGCGGGGCGGATGGCGCAACTGCCGCCGGGCGTGGACGAGAAGACCTTCCATCCCGGGTCGGGCGGGGACGCGGTGCGGGCGCGGCTGGGGCTGAGCGGACGGCCGGTGGTCGTGTGCGTGTCGCGGCTGGTGCCGCGCAAGGGGCAGGACACGCTGATCCTCGCGATGCCGCTGATCCTGGCCGCCGAGCCGGACGCGGTGCTGCTGATCGTGGGCGGCGGGCCGTACGAGAAGGAGCTGCGGCGGCTGGCGCGGGAGACCGGGGTCGAGGCGTCGGTGCGGTTCACGGGGGCGGTGCCGTGGGCCGAGCTGCCCGCCCACTTCGGTGCGGGGGACGTGTTCGCCATGCCGTGCCGGACCCGGCGGGGCGGGCTGGACGTGGAGGGCCTCGGGATCGTCTACCTGGAGGCCTCGGCGACCGGGCTGCCGGTGGTGGCGGGGGATTCGGGCGGGGCGCCGGACGCGGTGCTCGACGGGGAGACCGGGTGGGTCGTGCGGGGCGGGTCGGTCGAGGAGGCCGCTGAGCGGATCGTGGTGCTGCTCGGCGATGCCGAGCTGCGTCAGCGGATGGGCGCGCGCGGGCGGCAGTGGGTCGAGGAACGGTGGCGGTGGGATCTCCTTGCCGAGAGGCTGAAGGAGTTGTTGTAGGGCGCTTTGAGGCCGTTGTCCGCCTGCGGGGCGGCCGGGGGCCGGTCGCGCACTTCCCCGTGCCTCTGACGGGGCGCTGTTGCTGCCGTAGCCCTAGGCGGAAGCCGAAAATCCGCACATGCTGCGCACATGGCAGTAAAACTGATGCAGCGTCAGCTGACTAGGCGTCACATCCTGGGCATGATCGCCCTCCAGGCCGCCGCCGCGGCCGGTGTCACCCGTGTCGGTCTCCAGTCGGCGCAGGCCGCCGAGGAAGCGGCCGACGTCGACAACTCCCCGGCCATCGTGGTCGGTTCCGGGTACGGCGGGGCCGTGGCCGCGCTCCGGCTCGGGCAGGCCGGGATCCGGACCGTCATGATCGAGATGGGCCAGCTGTGGAACACGGCCGGCTCCGACGGCAAGGTCTTCTGCTCCACCGCCGCCCCGGACAAGCGCTCCATGTGGTTCAAGACCCGCACCGAGGCCCCGCTCGCCACCTTCCTCTGGCTGGACGTGGTCAACAGGAACATCCCCTCCTACGCGGGAGTCCTCGACCGGGTCCACTACGACAACATGTCCGTGTACGTGGGACGGGGTGTCGGGGGCGGCTCACTGGTCAACGGGGGGATGGCGGTGACCCCGCTCCAGTCGTACTTCAGCGAGCAGTTCCCCACCGTGGACGCGACCGCGATGTACAGCACGTACTTCCCGCGCGCCCGCACCATGCTCGGCGTCAACACCATCGACCCCACCTGGTTCGAGTCGACCGAGTGGTACCAGTTCGCCCGGACCTCCCGGAAGGCCGCCGCCAACACCGGGCTCAAGACCACCTTCGTCCCCAACGTCTACGACTTCGGGTACATGCAGCAGGAGGCCGCCGGCACCGCCACCAGGTCCGCACTCGCCCAGGAGGTCATCTACGGCAACAACTACGGCAAGAAGAGCCTCGACAAGACCTACCTCGCCGCCGCCCTCGGCACCGGCAACGTCACCATCCACACCCTGGAGAAGGTGAAGGCCGTCACGCGGGCGAGCGACGGCAGCTGGGTCCTGAGCGTCGACCGGATCGACACCTCGGGGGCGGTCGTCGAGAGCAAGCAGTACAGCTGCACCTACCTGTTCCTCGGCGGGGGGAGCCTCGGGACCACCGAACTGCTCGTCCGGGCCCGGGACACCGGTGCGCTGCCCGCGCTCAACTCCAGCGTGGGAGGCGGCTGGAGCACCAACGGCAACACCATGCTCGGGCGCGCCAACCACATCTGGGACACCACCGGAGCCAACCAGTCGACCATGCCGGTCATGGGCATCGACGACTGGGCCAACACCGACAACCCGGTCTTCGCGGAGATCGCCCCGCTGCCCATCGGATTCGAGACCTGGGTGAGCCTGTACCTGGCGATCACCAAGAACCCGCAACGGGCGTCGTTCACCTACGACTCCGCGAGCGGCACGGTGAAGCTGGGCTGGACCGCGGCCCAGAGCGCGGTCTCGGTCGCCATGGCCAAGAAGCTGTTCGACCGGATCAACTCGGCCAACGCCACGATCTACCGGTCCGACCTGTTCGGCTCGACCAGCAAGGTGTTCGCGGACGACTTCTGCTACCACCCGCTCGGCGGCTGCGTCCTCGGGCAGGCGACCGACGACTACGGCCGGGTGAAGGGGTACTCCAAGCTCTACGTGACGGACGGCTCGCTCGTGCCCGGGAACATCGGGGTGAACCCGTTCGTCACCATCACCGCGCTCGCCGAGCGGACGATGGAACGGGTTCTCGCCGAGGACTTCTGAGCACCCCCCGAGTCACCCGCTACTTCTGGTAGAGGGCCTCGATCTCGTCCGCGTAGTCCTTCGTCACCACGTTGCGCTTGAGCTTCAGGGACGGCGTGAGGTGGCCCGACTCCTCCGAGAACTGGGAGGACAGAATGCGGAACTTCCGCACCGATTCCGCCTTCGACACCGCGGCGTTGCCGTCGTCGACAGCGGCCTGGATCGCAGCGATCAGGTCCGGGTCGTCGCGCAGCGACGCCGCGGTGGCACCCGCCGGCTTGCCGTGGTCGGCCGCCCAGCGGCCCAGGAACTCCTCGTCGATGGTGACCAGGGCGCCCACGAACGGCCGACCGTCGCCCACCACCATGCACTCCGCGACCAGCGCGTGCGCGCGGATGCGGTCCTCGATCACGGCCGGCGCGACGTTCTTGCCGCCCGCGGTGACGATGATCTCCTTCTTGCGGCCGGTGATCCTGAGGTAGCCGTCCTCGTCGAGGGTGCCGATGTCACCGGTGTGGAACCAGCCGTCGGCGAGCGCCTCGGCGGTCGCGGCCTCGTTGTTCCAGTAGCCCTTGAACAGGTGCTCGCCGTGCAGCAGCACCTCCCCGTCGTCCGCGATCCGGACCACCGAACCGGGCAGCGGCTGCCCGACCGTGCCGATCTTCTGCCGGTCCCAGGGGTTGAACGCGGTCGCCGCACAGGACTCGGTCAGGCCGTAGCCCTCCAGCACCGTGAAGCCGATGCCGCGGAAGAAGTGGCCGAGGCGCTCGCCCAGCGGGGCGCCGCCGGAGATGGCGTACTCGCCCCTGCCGCCGAGCACTGCGCGCAGCTTGCTGTAGACGAGCTTGTCGAAGGTCTTGTGCTTGATCTTCAGGCCGAGCGCCGGACCCGACGGGGTGTCCAGTGCCTTGCTGTAGGCGATCGCGGTGTCCGCGGCCTTGTCGAAGATCTTTCCCTTGCCGTCGGCCTGCGCCTTGGCGCGCGCCGAGTTGTAGACCTTCTCGAAGACGCGCGGCACGCCGAGGATCAGCGTCGGCCGGAACGCGGCCAGTTCGTCGGTGAGGTTCTTGATGTCCGGGACGCAGCCCAGCTTGATCGGCGCCATCATCGGGGCGATCTGCACCAGCCGGCCGAAGACGTGCGCGAGGGGGAGGAAGAGGAGGACCGAGCACTCGCCAGTGCGGAACAGGGGGCGCAGCCGCTCCACGATGTTGCCGCACTCCGCGAAGAAGGCGCGGTGGGTGAGGACACAGCCCTTGGGGCGGCCGGTCGTACCGCTCGTGTAGACGATGGTCGCCGGGTCGTCCGCCTTCGCCTGCGAGCTGCGCTCGTCGACCGTGGCGTCGGTGACGCCCTGGCCGAGTCCGGCGAGTTCCTCCAGCGCCCCGGCCTCGATCTGCCACACGTGCTTGAGGGCGGGCAGCGTCTCGCGCACCGACTCCACGGCGGCCGCGTGGGTGTCCAGCTCCACGATGCAGGCGGTCGCGCCGGAGTCGCTGAGGATCCACTGCACCTGCTCCGGCGAGCTGGTCTCGTACACCGGCACGGTGATCGCGCCGGCGCTCCAGATCGCGAAGTCCAGGAGCGTCCACTCGTACCGGGTGCGCGACATCAGGCCCACCCGGTCGCCCGGCTGGACGCCGGAGGCGATGAGGCCCTTCGCCGCCGTGTGCACCTCGGCCAGGAAGGCGGTCGCGGTCACGTCCTGCCAGACCCCGGCGACCTTGCGGGCCATGACGGCGACGTTCGGATGCTGCGCGGCGTTTCTGCGGACGATGTCGGTCAGATTGCCGTCCGCGGGGACCTCGTACAAAGCCGGAAGGCTGAACTCGCGCAAGACTGCTGCTCCTCATAGGGCGCCGACGCCACGACGTTGTGCGATGCGACGGTGCGGTCCAAGGCTCGGGCAGGTGCTCAGGGTTTCGCCACGGGCTGGGGGATCCGCTGGTTGAATTCCTGAGCACGACTGGACTGCCCGGACGTTACCCGCCGGTATGGCTTCTTCGACAGGGGGTCCCGGCGAGATGTTCGGTGCGTCACACAGGTTGGTGTTTCTTCGCGTACGGTAGTCCACGGCCTTAGTGACTGACCAGTAACCGCGGCTGCGACCATCGCCTGTTCACGTTTGCCGCACAGGCCTACCCTTGATCACCATGGCAGCCACACCCTCCGGCACCCCAAGGACCCGCGTCCACGTGGTCAGCGACGTGCACGGAAACGCCCGTGACCTGGCCAGAGCCGGCGACGGCGCCGACGCCCTGATCTGTCTCGGCGACCTCGTCCTCTTCCTCGACTACGCGGACCACTCCCGCGGCATCTTCCCCGACCTGTTCGGCGTCGAGAACGCCGACCGCCTCGTCGAACTGCGCACCGCCCGCCGCTTCGAGGAGGCCCGGGACCTGGGCGCCCGGCTGTGGGGCGGGATCGGCATGGACCGGGCCACGGCGATCGAGACGGCGGTGCGCAAGCAGTACGCCGAGATGTTCGCGGCGTTCCCGAGCCCGACGTACGCGACCTACGGCAACGTCGACATGCCGCCGCTGTGGCAGGAGTACGCGGGCCCCGGCACCACCGTCCTGGACGGCGAGCGGGTGGAGATCGGCGGGTGGGTCTTCGGCTTCGTCGGCGGCGGCCTGCGCACCCCCATGCGCACCCCCTACGAGATCTCCGACGAGGAGTACGCGGCGAAGATCGAGGCGGTCGGCGAGGTCGACGTGCTCTGCACGCACATCCCGCCGGAGGTGCCGGAGTTGGTGTACGACACCGTCGCGCGCCGTTTCGAACGCGGCAGCCGGGCGCTGCTGGACGCCATCCGCCGCACCCGCCCCCGGTACTCGCTCTTCGGACATGTCCACCAGCCGTTGGCGAAGCGGATGCGGATCGGGGCCACCGAGTGTGTGAACGTCGGGCACTTCGCCGGTACCGGCCGGCCCTGGGCGCTGGAATGGTGACGGCCCCGGACAGGGGGTGAAGTCGGCTGGTCGGACGCGCGGTAGCCTTCACGCGGCACGCGTGTGCGCACGCCCGCGCACGCCGACCCCCTTTACCGGTCCCACCGGTCCCACCGGCCCGCATCTGGAGGAGCCACGGCGATGGCGGAACACACCAGCTCGAACATCACGATCGAGGCGGCCCCGGCCGACGTCATGGCGGTCATCGCCGACTTCGGCCGTTACCCGGACTGGACCGGCGAAGTGAAGGAGGCGGAGGTGCTGAAGACCGACGCCCAGGGCCGTGCCGAGCAGGTCAGGCTGGTCATGGACGCCGGGGCGATCAAGGACGACCAGGTCCTCGGATACACGTGGACCGGCGACAACGAGGTCTCCTGGACGCTGGTCAAGTCCCAGATGCTCCGTTCCCTGGACGGCTCGTACCTCCTGAAGCCGGTGGGCGCGGGTTCGACCGAGGTCACGTACTCGCTGACGGTGGACGTGAAGATCCCGATGCTCGGCATGATCAAGCGCAAGGCGGAGAAGGTCATCATCGACCGGGCGCTGGCGGGACTGAAGAAGAGGGTCGAGTCGGGGGAGAAGTGAGGCGGGGCGCGTCCCGCGGGTGCCGTGGCCGCCCGGGCGCGGCTCCGTCGTGGCCGATCGCGCAGTTCCTCCCCCAGCCTTCGGCCGGGGGTACCCCCAGCGCCCCTGACGGGGCGCTGCAGCCGCCGCGTCTCCCCAGCCGAGGGCGGTGCCGCTGCTTCTCAGCCG
>NZ_JBFAXI010000123.1:0-21857 GCF_040680735.1 Streptomyces sp. NPDC051987
CCGGCGCCCCCCCCCCCCCCCGCACGCCGAGTCCCGCGTGCCGCGTACGGACCCGACCCTCAGCCCACGCGCGGGTCCGCGGTGTCCGCCGCGGTGTCCGCGGTGTCCGCGGTGTCGTCGCCGCGCACCACGCACAGCGCCCAGATGATGAAGCCGGAGAGCGCGATCATCACCACGGACCACACGGGGTAGTACGGCAGGGACAGGAAGTTGGCGATGATCACCAGCGCGGCGATGGCCACACCGGCGCCGCGCGCCCAGGCGGCCGGCTGGAACAGGCCGATGCTGACGGCCACGGCGATCACGCCCAGGACCAGGTGGATCCAGCCCCAGCTGGTGAGGTCGAACTTGAACACGTAGTTGGGGGTCGTGACGAAGACGTCGTCCTGGGCGATCGCCATGATGCCGCGGAACACCGCGAGCAGTCCGGCGATCAGGAGCATGACGGCGGCGAAGGCGGTCAGTCCTCCGGCCCACGCCATCTTGGCGGTGTGCTGGTGCGGGTGGTGCGCGGGATGTGTCGCGGTCATACGGCTGCCTCGATTCGTTCTCGGAGGGGGTGCTCAGCGCCCGTGGGCGGTGGGCACCGAACCGGAGCGCTCGGCCGGCGGGTAGTCGCTCAGGACCAGTGCCTTGGCCTTGCGGAACTCCTCGTCCGAGATGTCACCGCGGGACTTCATCTCGGAGAGCTTCGCCAGTTCGTCGACGCTGCTGCTCTGGCCGGGGCCGCTCTGCGCGGTCTGCCGGATGTACGACTCGAACGCCTTCTGCTGGTCGCGGGCCTGGGCGACCTCACGCTCTCCCATGCCCTTGCCGCGGGCGATCACGTAGATCAGAACGCCCAGGAACGGGACCACGATGCAGAGGGCCAGCCAGCCGGCCTTGGCCCAGCCGCCCATCGAGTCGTCGCGGAAGATGTCCACGATGACCCGGAACAGCAGGACGAGCCACATGATCCACAGGAAGAGCCACAACATCGTCCAGAAGGCGCTCAGCAGCGGATAGTCGTATGCGAGGTAGGTCTGCGCGCTCATGTACGTCCTCCGTCCACGGCGCCGGCCGGTCGGCCGGGCCCTGCCGTTCCAGCGTGCCCATGGCGGGCGCCGGGGTCCTCACCCGGTGCGGGTGATCGTGCGCGACGCGGTGTGGCGCGCACCGTCCGCCGTCACTCCGTCTCCGGCAGCCGGCGCATCTCCACCACCCGCAGTCCCAGCGACAGGCAGCGGTCCAGCAGCCCGTAGAGCTGGGCCTCGTCGACGACCGGACCGAACAGGACCGTCTGGCCGGACATCGTCACATGCTCCAGCTCCGGGAAGGCCCGCGTGAGCAGGTCGGACATGGTCCCTTCGACGCGGATCTCGCAGTGCATGAGCCGTCTCCCGCCGCCGGCGTGCTGCGGTCTGTCTCGCGATCCTGCGCCGTACGCCGGCCTGCGGCCTCACCCGGCGCAGGTGACTCCCGCCGCCTCGGCTCCATCGGGCTACAGCAGTCCGCGCGGGCTACAGCAGTCCGCGCTCCCTGGCCCGGCGCACCGCCTCGCCGCGCCGGTTCACGCCGAGCTTCCGGTAGACGCTCTTGAGGTGCGTCTTCACCGTGTTCACGGAGATGTACAGATCGGCGGCCATCTCCTGCGTGGACATCATCTGCGCCAGCCGGGTCAGCACCTCGCGCTCGCGTCCGCTCAGCTCCTCGACGACCAGCGCCGGGGGCCCCGGGGCGGTTCCCGGGCGATCGTGCGGCGCGGGGGCCTCGCCGAGCAGCCAGCCGAGGGCCAGGCCGTGCAGGTAAGGGGTCTCCAGGAGCCGCCGGATGCCGGGCCCCGCGTCCAGGAACGGGCGCCGCAACCGGTCAGGGCGGGCCTCCAGCAGAGCGCGGGCGAGCAGCTTGGCCGCGGCCGCGGTGTCGCCGCCCTCCGCCGCGGCCCTCGCCCGCACCAGCGTGGCCCGGACGGTGACGCCGGGGCCGGCCCGGTCACCCCCGCACAGCCCCTCGACGGCCTCGACGGCCTGGACGGCCTGCGCGCGACGGCCGGCGGCCAGTAGGGCCCACGCCACGTCCGCGGCGCAGGCGGGCGCCCCGGAGCAGGGCGTCGCGGCCAGCATCTCGGCGGCCGCGTCCGGACGGCCCTCGGCGAGGCGGAGGGCGGAAGCGGTGAGTGCCGCGTGCGCCTCGGCCCAGGGCGAGGTCGTCAGCGTCGCGACGGCCGGGGTCGCGGCGCGCGCGGCCGCCTGCGGCTCCTTGCGGGCCAGCAGCAGCCGGGCCGTCACCATCGCCCGGCACGCCTCGGTCACCGGGTCGGCCCCGACGACGCCGCAGCCGGCCGCCTCGTCCAGCAGCGACCGGGCCCGGTCCAGCTCGTCGCGGTCGACCGCCACGGCGGCCAGCACCAGCTGTCCGAGACCGGCCCCGGGGAACGGGCGCACGTCTGCGTCGCGGCTCGCGTCCGCCGCGGTCAGGGCCGCGCTCTCCGCCCTGCCGATCCAGCCGTCGAGGTAGTCGAGCAGGGCCAGCTGACCGAGGCTGTCCTGACGAGGCAGTGCCGTGGCGGCGTCGCTGGGGCCGTCGAGCACCTCGGCCAGGGCGGCGCGCGCCGCGTCGAAGCGTCCGGCCCACAGTCGGGTGGCGCCCAGATGGGTGAGCAGCAGGGCGTCGAGTTCGGGGTGCTTCGCCAGCAGGTGGGCGGGCACCTCCCGGCGCAGCCGTGCGGCCGTGGCCATCGCCTGCTCGGCCCTGCCCGGGGCACCGGTCAGCCGGGCGGCCAGGCATTCGAGGAGAGCGCAGCTCAGCCGGCCCCCCTCGGCCGCACCGGCGGGCAGCTGCTCCTCGGCGCGGCCGAGGTGGGCCAGACCGTGGTCGAGATCGTGCTCGGACAGCTCCCGGGCCGCCCGCACCAGGTCCGTCGCCGCGCCCGTGGCCCGCGGATCCAGCCGGGAGAAGAGGTCGCGGAGGTGGTCCGCGCGCAGCTCGGTGAAGAGCCGGCCGATCGCCAGGTCGTCGACGAACACGCCCGCGGTGAACTCCCAGTCGTCCGCGGCGGCGCCGTGCGCCAGCGCCTCCGGCACCGCCCCGAAGTCCCGCAGCCACCGGGCCGCGCGCCGGTGCAGTTCCGGTTCGAGGCCCGGCAGCCGGGCCCGCAGATGGACCCGGAGGATCTCCCCGAACAGCGGGTGCAGCCGGTACCAGAACTGCCCGAGGTCCTCGACGAACGCGTTCTGCCGGCACAGTCCGGCCAGGAGCGACTCGGCACCGGGCCGGCCGGTGAGCGCCTCCGCCAGCTCGGGGCGGAACCGGTCCAGGACGCTTGTGCGCAGCAGCAGGTCCTGCGTCGGGGCCGGTTGCAGTCCGAGGACCTCCGCGAGCAGGAAGTCGGCGATGGTGCTGCGCCCCGCCTCGAACTCCTTCAGGTACGTCTCCGGGTCCGCGCTCTGCCGGGCGGCGAGGGCGCTGAGCCGCAGCCCCGCGGCCCAGCCCCCGGTGCGCTCCACCAGGGCGCGGACGGCCGGGCCGGGCAGCCGCAGGCCGTGCCGGGCCAGGAGATCGCCGGCCTCGTCCGGGGTGAAGGCGAGTTCGTCGTTCCTGATCTCGGTGACGGCCGCGGACGCCCGGTAGCGGTGCAGGGGCAGCAGCGGTTCGGTACGGCTGACCAGGACCAGCCGCAGTCCGTCTCCGGCGTGGTGCAGGACGAACTCCAGCTGCTCGGCGTTCTCCCGGGTGGTCAGCCGGTGGAACTCGTCGAGCACCAGGACCACCGGCCGGTCGCGTCCGCTCAGCTCGGCGGCGAGGCGGGCCAGCAGCCCGTGGTCGACCCGGCCCGCCGACGCCGGACCGGGGTCCGCTCCGGAGGGCAGCGGGACGTCGGCCAGGTGCAGCGCTCGCAGGACATAGGCCCAGAACACGCCCGGTTGCCGGTCTCCCGCCTCGCCGGTGAGCCAGCCGACCGGCTGTCCGAGCCCCGCCGCCCAGTCGGCGACGAGCAGCGTCTTGCCCGCGCCGGCGGCGCCGTTGACGAGGGTCAGCGGGGTGTCGAGGGCCTGGTCGAGGTGGTGGGTCAGGCGGGGCCTGCGCACGAAGGTGGCGGGCCTGGCCGGCAGGGCGAACCGGGTGCTCAGGAACGGCTCGCCCAGCGGATCCGCGTACGGGACGGCTTCCCGTGCGCTGTCGTCCCTCGCGGCCACAGAGATCACCTCCCGGGTCCGGCAGGCCGTGGTCGGCGCTCCACTCGATCAGGATCCCAGTCCTGCCGCCGCCGCGCAGGGCACCGGCTCCCCGCCCGGTCAGCCGGGCCCTTCCGGCACGGGCGCGCCCGGGGTCAGGGGGTCCGCGTCTCCCGGTCCCGGCACGGCGGCGGGCTGCCGAGCGGACCGGCGAGGGCGGGTTCCTGCGCGAGGACCGCGCCGCAGCAGATGCTGAGGGTGGCGGCCAGGCAGATGACGATCAGCCAGGACAGGAGCACGAACACCGACCCCAGGGAGCCGTATCCGGCCAGCGCCCGGTTGAGCGCCCGCGGCATGTAGAGCTTCGCGGTCACCGTCAGGGCGGTGAGGGCGAAGGCCGTGATGAGGGCGCCGGGCAACAGTGGTTTCCAGCCGATGCGGCCGTCGAGCAGCAGATGCTGGGTCCACCACCACAGGCCCGTCTGGGCGGCGAAGGTGACCGGGAGGCCCAGCCAGGCTCCCAGGCCGAAGCCGTCGTGCAGCGCGCCCTGCAGGATCAGCGCGACCAGCCACAGCGCGAGCCAGGCCACCCAGCGCCACGGTACGAGCCGGGTGCCGGCCCTGGGGATCTCCCAGGCCCGCCGGCACAGCCGTTGCACGGCACGGCTGACCGCGGTGGCCGAGATCAGCACCATCAGCCCGCCGATCACGCCGGTGGTCTGCCGCAGACTCTCGCCCTGGGGCTGCATCAGCTGCTGGAGCTGGGCGTCGGCCGGACCGGTCAGTCCGAACACCGCGCGCAGCGAGCGGATGAGCTGGTCCCGGACCACCGGTGGGGCGTAGGCGGCGAACACGAAGAGCAGCGGAACGGCGGCGAGGAAGCACTGGGCGGCCAGCCGGGTGGCGGTGTCGAAGATGTTCACGGAGACCATGCGGTCCGCCAGATGGGTGACCACGGGGAACCTGATCTCGGCCCGCCGGTGCACCGCCTGCGCTCGGGCGAGCAGCCGCGCGGCCCGTCGGCGCCACCCGGACCCCACCGGCCGGGAACCGGTGCGCGACACCCGCCCGCTGGTCCGCATGGGCATCGCTCCTCTCCTGCGTCCAGGGTGCGGTGCGGGGGCACCGGTGGCACTCCGGGGACGGCGGGCGAGGGCCTTTCGGCCGACGGCCCGGGACGGGCGGTGAGCGCGGCCCGCGCAGAAGTGCGGTGGTCCGGTGCGGGTGCTGGAATGGAGGTGCGGTCGCACGGCCGCCCCACGCTCCCGTGTCGCTCAGGAGGGGTGGTCATGGACGGCGTCGAAGACATGGGTCCGGTCGACTACCTGGTGATCGAGTTCCCGGGCAGCAGGCTGACCGGCGAGGCCCTGCCCCTGCTGGTCGATCTCGCCGACCGCCGCATCGTGCGGATCCTGGACCTCGCCTTCGTCCGCAAGGACGCCGACGGCTCGGTCACCGCGCTGGAGTTGCAGGACCTCGGTGACGAGAACGCCGACCTCACCGTCTTCGAGGGTGCCTCGTCCGGGCTGCTGGACGAGGGTGACCTCGCCGAGGCGGCGAACGCGCTGGAGCCGGGGAACTCCGCCGCGGTCCTGGTGTACGAGAACCTGTGGGCCGCTCCGCTGGCCCGTGCGCTGCGGCGCGGCGGGGCCGAGCTGGTGGCGAGCGGCCGGATCCCGGTGCAGGCCCTGCTGGCGTCGCTCGACGCGGTGGAGGGGACGACCACGCCGCCCGGCGGCTCCGCGGCCGCGTGAAGGGAGATGACCGACCATGCCCGGACTGCTGCGCGGAGTCGCGCGTACCGCCGTCGTCGCCGGCACCGCCACGGCGGTGTCCAACCGGGTCTCGCGCCGCCAGGCGGGCCGGTGGGCCCAACAGGACCACGAAGAGCAACAGCCAGCCGCCCCACCGCCCCCTGCCACGCGGTCCGTCGCAGACGACATGACCGTCAAGATGGACCAGCTCAAACAGCTGGCCGACCTGAAGGCCCAGGGCGTCCTCACCGAGGAGGAGTTCGCGGAGCAGAAGCGGCGGATCCTGGGCTGACCCGGAATTCCGCCAGCCTCCGGGCTGACGCGGGGAGCCGGTCAGGATCCCGGGCTGACGCGGGGGCGGTCAGGGTCCCGGGTTGACTCGGGGCCCGTCACGATCCCGGACTGACGCAGCGGGGAGCCGGTCAGGATCCCGGGCTGATGCGCGGGCCGGTCAGGCGAGTTGCCGGGCGAAGGCGTCGTAGGCGCGCTCGTCGAAGAGCACGAACCGCACCTCCTCGACGGCCGTGTCCGCCTCCCGGACCGTCGCCACGGCGATCCGGGCGCCGTCGTCCATCGGCCAGCCGTAGACGCCGGTGGAGATCGCCGGGAACGCCACGGTGCGGGCGCCGAGTTCGTCGGCGCGTCTGAGGGACTCGCGGTAGCACGAGGCCAGCAGCGCGGAGCGGTCCTCGCTGCCTGAGTGCACCGGACCGACGGTGTGGATGACCCACCGGGCGTCGAGGTCGCCTGCCGTGGTGGCGACGGCCTGGCCGGTGGGCAGGCCCTTGCCGTAGTGACTCGCGCGCAGCGCGCGGCACTCCGCCAGGATCGCGGGGCCGCCGCGCCGGTGGATGGCGCCGTCGACGCCTCCGCCGCCGAGCAGCGAGGAGTTGGCCGCGTTGACGACGGCGTCGACGCTCTGCCGGGTGATGTCGCCCTGGACGAGGGTGATCCGGGTCATGACCGTCGCAGCCTCCTCCACACGGCCTTCGCCGCGTTGTGCCCCGACATGCCGTGCACGCCCGGTCCGGGCGGGGTGGCCGACGAGCAGATGAACACGGCCGGGTGCGGGGTGTCGTAGGGGAACAGGGAGAGCCTCGGGCGCAGCAGGGTCTGGAGTCCGGTGACCGCGCCGGTGCCGATGTCGCCGCCGACGTAGTTGGCGTTGCGGGCGGCGAGTTCGGCGGGTCCCGCGGTGGCGCGGGCCAGCACGCGGTCGCGGAACCCCGGTGCGTAGCGCTCCAGTTGACGCTCCATCACCTCGGTGAGGTCGCCCCGCCAGCCGCTCGGCACATGGGCGTACGCCCAGAACACCTGCTTGCCGGCGGGCGCGCGGCCCGGGTCCACCACACTGGGCTGCACGGTGATCATGAACGGCCGGTCGGGGGCGCGGCCCTCGCGGGCGGCGGCGCGCAGGGCGGTGCCGATCTCCGCGCTGTCCGCGCCGATCTGCACGGTGCCGGCCCGGCGGGCCTCCGGCGCCGTCCAGGGAACCGGGCCGTCCAGTGCGTAGTCGATCTTGAAGACGCCCGGCCCGTACCGGTAGTCCTGGTAGTAGTTGCCGAGGCCGGCGATCCGGGCCAGCGCGGTGGGCGAGGTGTCGAAGACGTACGACCGCGCGGGCGGCAGGTCGTCCAGGCGCTTGACCTCGTAGTCGGTGTGGATCGCGCCGCCGAGGTCGGAGAGATAGCCGGCCAGCGCGTCGGAGATGGCCTGCGAGCCGCCCCGGGCCACCGGCCAGCCGCGGGCGTGCGCGGCGAGCGCGAAGACCAGGCCGACGGCGCCGGTGGCGAAGCCGCTGAGCGGGGCCATGACGTGGGCGACGAGGCCGGCGATCAGGGTGCGGGCCCGCTCGTCGTGGAAGCGGCGCAGCAGCAGGGTGGCGGGCGGCAGCCCGGCCAGGCCGAACCGGGCGAGGGTCAGCGGGTCCCGCGGCAGCGCGGTCAGCGGCAGGGACATGAAGTCCCGGGCCAGGGTGTCCCACTTGGGCAGGAACGGCTCGACCAGCCTGCGGTAGGTGCCGGCGTCACGCGGCCCGAAGGAGGCCGCGGTCTCGGCGACGGAACGGGCCAGCACGGCCGCGCGGCCGTCGGGGAACGGGTGCGCCATCGGCAGGTCGGCGTGCAGCCACTGCAGGCCGTACCGCTCCAGGGGCAGGGCGCGGAACGCCGGTGAGCTGATGCCGAGCGGGTGGGCCGCCGAGCACGGGTCGTGCCGGAAGCCGGGCAGGGTCAGCTCCTCGGTGCGGGCGCCGCCGCCCACGGTGTCCCGCGCCTCGAAGAGAGCCACGGAGAACCCGCGCCGGGCCAGCTCCACGGCGGCCGTCAGGCCGTTCGGCCCCGCCCCCACCACGACCGCATCGAGCATCGACGGCACCTTCGGACCCCTTCGTCAGCCGATGGCCACTCGGCTTCAGGATATGCCGGGGGACTGACACGCCCCCCGCTCGGGTCACCAGCGCGGGTTCAGCAGCAGGTCCACGATCCGGTGGGCGGTGGCGGCGTCGCGGGCCGCGGTGAACGGCAGCGCGTTGCCGCCCGTGACGCGGAACGGCTCGCCGGTCAGGGTGAGGTGGGCGCCGCCCGCCTCCTCGACCAGCAGCAGCCCGGCCGCGTGGTCCCAGGCGGCCTCCCAGGAGAACGCGGTGGCCTCCGACTCCCCCCGGGCGACGGCGAGATACTCCAGGCCGGCCGAGCCGCAGGCGCGCGGGGCGACGCCGTCGGTCCACAGCGGGAACAGCGCGCGCTTCTGGGCGTCGGTCGTGTAGTCCGGGTGGGAGGTGGCCACGCGCAGGTCCCGGCCCGCCTCGGGGGCACCGGCGAGCAGCCGCTCGCCGTCGAGGAAGGCGCCCTTGCCGCGTACCGCCGTGGCCAGTTGCTCACGGGCCGGGGCGTAGGTCCAGGAGGCGAGCAGGACACCCCGGTGGGCGAGCGCGACCAGCGTGCAGAAGCCGTCCTCGCCGCGCACGAACTGGCGGGTGCCGTCGACCGGGTCGACGATCCACACCGGCGCGTCGCCCTGGAGCGCGTCGTAGGTCTCCGGGGCGGCGTGCACCGCCTCCTCGCCCACCACGACGGAGCCGGGCAGGAGAGCGCCGAGAGCCGCGGTGAGGTACCGCTCGGCGAGCCGGTCGGCGTCCGTCACCAGGTCGTGCGGGCCGCTCTTCTGGTCGACCTCGTGGTCGGCGAGCCGGCGCCAGCGGGGCAGGATCTCGGTCCGGGCGGCCTTGCGGATGGCGTCCTCGACGTCACCGGCGTGCTGGAGGAGAAACTCGTCGATGGTCTCCGTTGCTTCGATCATGCCTCCATGAGAGCACGCGGCACTGACAATCCCCGCCGCCGGGATGTACGGCGTATGGAATGCGGACGAACAGGCGGTGCCGGAGATCGGCGGGCCGCCCGCGACCCCACCGGGGCGGCGGGCCGGTGTCAGCGCCCCACCGCGTAGCCCTGCATTCCGCGCGGGTTCGCGGCCGCCGACAGCACCCCGGTCCGCGGGTCCCGTGCCACCGCGCACAGCCGTCCCTCGGACCAGCCCGGCCCGACCGTCACGTCGTGGCCGCGCCGCCGCAGCTCCGCCACCGTCTCCGGGTCCGTGCGGGACTCGACGGTCACGCTGCCTGGGCGGCGGCCGCGGGGGTGGAAGGAGCTGGGGAAACTGTCGTTGTGCCAGTTCGGGGCGTCGATCGCGCCCTGGAGGTCGAGGCCGCCGCGGACCTCGCCGCGCAGCGCCACGGCGAGGAAGAAGTGCAGCTGCCACTGGTCCTGCTGGTCGCCGCCGGGCGTGCCGAAGGCCAGCACCGGGGCGCCGTCGCGCAGGGCGATCGAGGGGGTGAGCGTGGTGCGGGGGCGCCGGCCGGGGGCGAGGGAGTTGGGCAGGCCCTCCTCCAGCCAGGCCATCTGGAGCCGGGTGCCGAGCGGGAAGCCCAGTTCGGGGACGACGGGGTTGGACTGGAGCCAGCCGCCGCTCGGCGTGGCCGCGACCATGTTGCCCCAGCGGTCGACGACGTCCAGGTGGCAGGTGTCGCCCCGGGTGCGGCCGTCGTCCGCCACCTGGGGATCTCCGGGGAACCGGGCGACCGTCGGCTCACCGGCGCCCATCGGGTCGAAGGCGGTGTCCTTCCTGGTCTCCACGCGCGCGTACCCGGGCAGCCGGGGGGTGCGCCCGCCGGGGCTGCCGGGCCGCAGCTCGTCGGAGGCCTTGGCGCCGATCAGCTCCCGCCGTCCGGCGTTGTAGGCGGCCGAGAGCAGGTCGGCCAGCGGCACCTCGGCCGCGTCCCCGTACCAGGCCTCGCGGTCGGCCATGGCGAGCTTGCAGCCCTCGATCAGGAGGTGGAGGTAGTCGGCCGACCCGTACGCGGGGAGTTCGGGCGGCAGCAGGGCGAGCTGCTGGAGCAGGGCCGGGCCCTGGCTCCAGGGGCCCGCCTTGCAGACGGTCCAGCCGTTCCAGTCGTAGGAGACCGGGCTCTCGTAGCTCGCGGACCAGCCGGCCAGGTCGGCGGCGGTGAGGGTGCCGGTGTGCCGGGTGCCGCTGGTGTCCATGGTGGGGCGGGCGGCCTGCCGCACCAGGGCCTCGGCGATGAAGCCGCTGCGCCACACCTCGCGGGCCGCGTCGATGCGGGCCTCCCGGTCCCCGGCGCCCGCGGTCTCGGCGAGCAGCCGCCGCCAGGTGGCGGCGAGGGCGGGGTTGCGCAGCAGTTCGCCGGGGCGGGGCGCCCGGCCGCCGGGCAGGTAGAGCTCGGCCGACGACGTCCACTCGGTCTCGAACAGCTGCCGGACGCTCTCCACCGTGGCGCCGACGTTCTCGACGGGCGGGTGCCCGTGCTCGGCGTACCCGATGGCGTACGCCAGGACCTCGTCCAGCGGCCTGGTGCCGTGGTCGCGCAGCAGGAGCAGCCAGGCGTCGAAGGCACCGGGGACGGCCGCGGCCAGCGGGCCGGTGCCGGGGACGAGGTCCAGGCCGAGACCGCGGTAGTGGGCGACGGTGGCGCCGGCCGGGGCGACGCCCTGCCCGCAGAGCACCCGTACCTCGCCGCCGGCCGGGGCGAGCAGGATCGGCACCTCGCCGGCGGGGCCGTTGAGGTGCGGCTCGACCACGTGCAGGACGAAAGCGCCGGCGACCGCCGCGTCGTAGGCGTTGCCGCCGTTCTCCAGGACCGCCATCGCCGACTGGGAGGCCAGCCAGTGCGTGGACGACACCATGCCGAAGGTGCCCTGGAGGGTGGGACGGGTGGTGAACTGCATCGGTCACCTCGCTGTGCGCACGACCGGGCCAGGTGTCCGGCGGTCACATGCTTTCACGGCCGTGGCGGGGCGGACTCCGGTCCGGGGGCTCGCCCCGCCCGCGTCACTTGTCCGAGTCGGGGATGTCGGACGCCGCCGCGTACGCCTGGGACGGCGTCATGGCGATCCCGTTGAGGCTGACCGTCTTGTACTGGCTGACCTTGGCGCAGGTCTTGGAGTCGTCGGCGGTCGAGGCGTTGGCGTTGGAGACGGCCGCCTTGGTGTCGCCGGAGCTCGCCGGGTAGGAGGTGCCGCTGGTCCAGTCGCTGCCGATCACCAGGACGACGCCGCTGCCGCTGCCCGCCTTGACGTGCGAGCCCGGGATGTCGAGCGCCTTGGCGACGGTCTGCGCCTCGGCCTTGTCGCCGCTGCCGTAGGTCAGGGTGGTCGTGGTCGCCGAGCTGGGGGCATTGGCCGTGCTGGTGCCGGTGCTGAAGCCCTGGGAGATCAGGGTGTTCGCGATGGCGGAGGCGCGGCCCGTGATGTCGGTGCCGTTCTCGACGGTCACGGCTATCTGGGAGGCCGGGACGGTCGCGGTGGGCGTCGGCTTCGCGGTCGCCGCGGCCGCCGACGACTTCTTGCCCGAACTGGTGGTCAGCGACTGGTCGTTGGCCATGGTGGCGAACAGGTCCTTGGCCCCCGAGCCGACCACCACCCGGTTGCTGTTGTTGGGGTCGGGCGCGGTCTGCATGGTGGTGAACGTCATCCGCTTGGTGGGGACCTTGTTCACGTCGTCCGCGAGCGAGATCAGCTTCTTGACGCTGCCGAGGGCATCGTCCACGGTCAGCGCCTTGGTGGCCGCGTCCGCGAGGCTGTAGACCGCGGTGGGGTCGGTGAGCGTGCCCGCGCTCTTGAACTTGCGGATCATCGCGCTGAGGAAGATGTGCTGGGAGACGGTACGGCCGAGGTCGCTGCCGTCGCCGAAGCCGTGCCGGGAGCGGACGAACTCCAGGGCGGCCTGGCCCTTGAGGGTGTGGGTGCCCGCGGACAGCTTCAGGTGCGAGTAGGTGTCGTACACGTTGTGGTTGACGCACACGGAGACGCCGCCGACCGCGTCGGACATCTTGACCACGCCGGAGAAGTCCAGCTTGACGAAGTGGTCGATGGGGATGCCGGTGAGCTGGTGGACGGTGGCGACCTGGCAGGACGGACCGTACTCGAGGGCGCTGTTGACCTGGCCGTAGTAGCCGGGAGTGGAGTGGCCGCTGTTGCTGTCCTTGCAGGCGGGCACGTCGACCATGGTGTCGCGGGGGATGCTCATGACCGTGGCGTTGGAGCGGTCGGCGGCTATGTGCACCACCATCTCGACGTCCGCGTTGCCGTAGCCGGTCTGGACGCCGGTCGTCTTGCAGCCGCCGCCGAGCTTGCAGTCGGTCTTGCTGGTCCGGGCGTCCGAGCCGATCACCAGGATGTTGATCGGGGTCCGGCCGAACGCGTCGGCCTTCTCGGTGCCGCCCTTGCCGTCCAGGGAGACGCTGTTGATGTTGCCGTTGAGGTGCTGGTAGAACCACCAGCCGGCACCGGCCGTGACGAGCACCAGGAGGGCCGTGCACAGGCCCACGATCTTCAGGACCCGTTTGCCGCGGCCGGCCGTCTTCGCCCGCCGGGAGCCCCTGCCGCCACGGCCCTTGGCCGCCTGCCGGGCGGCGGCGCGGCCACCGGTCGGCCGCGTCCCGTCAGGCAGCGCCCCACGCTGTCCGGGCACCCGGTCGGTGCGGCTGCGTGTGGCCTGGCCTCCCGGGCCGTCCCACGGGTCGGTCATCTTCCACTCCCATGAACGGTCGGGTCCGTCTGCGGGTACGGTCGGGCTTACACGGCGGGATACGGGCAGCCGCGAGGTGGGCCCATTTGGGTTGCGTGATTGCGCAATCTAACAAACAGATAGCCCCGACAGCACAGGCCCCACCCGAATTCACAGGTGAGGCATCTCATGAAACCTCCAGGACACACCTGCCGTCCGCACCCGCGCCCCGGCCCCCGTCCGCCCGCTCAGACACCGGCCTCGGACAGCCGCCGCAGCGGCGCCGGGACCTGCCGCGAGCGGGCGGTGAGCTGCCCGACGGCCACCCGGACCACCGTGACGATGTCCGGATCGTCCACGTAGTAGACCTGCCGCCGCCCCTCCCGCCGGGACCGCACCAGACCGGCCAGCCTGAGCTTGGCCAGGTGCTGGCTGACCGCCGGCAGGGCGCCGCCGACCCGGTCGGCGAGACACGTCACATCGCTCTCCCCCTGGGAGAGCGCCCACATGAGGTGCAGCCGGGCCGGCGAGGCGAGCAGCCCGAACACCGCGGCCGCCTCCGCCAGCACCCCGTCGGAGGGGTCCGTGAAGCCGTCGACGCTCTCCCCCACAGCCCGCTCCCCTCCCCGCGCAGTGTCCGCACAGGCGCCCACTCAGTGTAGCCGCGCGGTCACCACTCCTCCGCATTGTCATGGGCGGGTGACAGATCGTCGACGGCTCGACGTCAGGCATCGCCGGCACCCCGCCGCCGTTCCTAGGCTTGCGCAACAACGCAACTCAGCAAGGCACACCCGTACGGAAGGGCACGAACGTGGGCATCATCGGCTGGATCGTCCTGGGCCTCCTCGCCGGAGCCATCGCCAAGATCCTGCTGCCCGGCCGCGACCCGGGTGGCCTGATCGGCACCACCCTCATCGGCATCGCGGGCTCCTTCATCGGCGGCTGGCTCTCCGCCCGCTTCCTCGACCGCCCCGTCCAGAACCATTTCTTCGACCTCTACACCTGGGGCGCCGCCGTCGCCGGCTCGCTGGTCCTGCTCATCGGCTACCGACTGCTGTTCGGCAACTCACGCGACTGAGCGGCCCGCGGGCGGCAGGCCCGGCGGCCCCGGCCGGGTGCGACGGTGACTCCGGTCACCTTCGAGGCCGGGCCCAGTCACGACATTCCGGATGTGCAGGGACCGCGGGCGCGCGACATTCCGGATGTAGGGGGACGGCCGGCGGCGGCCGTCGACAGGCTGCCCCGGCCCGCCCACGGGCAAGGCATGGATTCCACTTCCGCCCCACAGGGAGTCGTGTGAAACTGGCGTCCCGTCCGCAGTGTGGACTCCTCCGCACACCGTCCCCCCAGCGAGAAGTGCGACTTGCGTTCTCTTCCACTGCCGCTCGCCCTCACCGCGCGCCTGACGCCGGTCGCCGTGCTCGCCTGTGCGGGCTGGGCGATGGCGTCCGGCCCGGACACCACGACGTCCACCGGCTCAGGTGACACCACGACCCGGCAGCAGACGGCCGGCCAGTCGACGGACGGCGCCTCGTCGTCGTCCGCCGCGTCGACGGCGGCCGCCAAGGCGTACTCCGCCTCCCCCGCCCCCTGCGGCAGCATCCCCGTGGCCACCGTCAAGTCGCTGGTGCCCGGCGCCAAGACGGCCGGCAAGGAGATCCCCTCCACCGACACCAAGCTGCGCCGCACCTGCTCCTGGAACGCGCTCAAGGGATACGACTACCGCTGGCTCGACGTCTCCTTCGAGATCATGGACTCCGACGCGGCGGCGGCGAAGGAGTACAAGGACCGGGTCGCGGAGAAGAGCGGCGGCGGTGCCGTGCCGGGGCTCGGCGACAACGGCTACTCGGTCGTGAACCTCACCACCGAGGACAAGCAGCAGACCCGCGAGGGCGTGGTGATGGCCCAGGTCTCCAACGCGCTGGTGGTCGTCACCTACAACGGCAGCGACTTCGCGTCCAAGAAGGCGCCCGGCACGGACGTGATCAACAAGGGCGCGATCCAGGCGGCGAAGGCCGCGGTGACCGCGCTGAAGGGCAGCCAGTAGCCGGACCGGCTGCCCTTCGCGCCCGCCCGCCGGCTCACGCCTCCTTGGGCCGTACCAGCAGGGTCAGTCCCAGGTACAGCACGAGCGAGGTGCCGAGGCCCACCGCCCAGCCGTAGTCGGCGAGCGAGGACAGGGCCGGGATCGGGCGGCCGTCGATCAGCGGTTTGAAGCTGGCGCCGCCGACCGCCAGGACGCCGCCGACGAGGAAGGACAGGACCGCCCGCCAGTTCCAGCCGCCGTCGTACCAGTAACGGCCGCCCGTGCGGTACAGGTCGGTCAGGTCGAGGCGGGTGCGGCGCAGGATCCAGTAGTCGGCGACGAGGATGCCGGCGACCGTGCCGAGCAGACCGCCGACCAGGCCGAGCCAGGTGAAGATGTAGCCCTGCGGGTCGGAGTACAGCTTCCACGGGAAGATCAGCACCGCGAGGACCGAGGTGATCAGGGCGCCGGTACGGAAACTGATCTTCCGGGGCGCGATGTTGGAGAAGTCGAAGGCCGGCGAGACCAGGTTGGCCGCGATGTTCACGGACAGGGTCGCGACCAGGACCGTGACCAGGGCGTAGAGCAGGCCGACCACGTTGTCCGTCTTCGAGGCCAGCTGCACCGGGTCCCAGATCGGCTGCCCGTACACGGCCTGCGAGCCGGAGGTCACCAGGACGGAGAGGAACGCGAAGAGCGTCATGGTGGTCGGCAGACCGAGCGCCTGCCCCCACGTCTGGGCCTTCTGGCTCTTGCCGTACCGGGTGAAGTCGGGGATGTTCAGCGACAGCGTCGACCAGAAGCCGATCATGCCCATCAGGGACGGCCAGAAGATCTTCCAGAAGCCGCCGCCCCAGCCGAGCTTGGAGGGCTGGTCGAAGAGCGGGCCGAGGCCGCCGGCCTTGTTGCTCATCCAGACCAGCATCACGACCGCGCCGACCAGGACGAAGGGCGCGGCCCAGTTCTCGAAGCGGCGGATCGTCTCCATGCCGCGGTAGATGATCGCGACCTGGAGCACCCAGAAGAGCGCGAACGACAGCCACATGGTCCAGGCGTAGCCGCCGATGTGCGAGGCGTTAGCCCAGCTGTCGCCGATCAGCTTGCCGGCCAGGAAGTAGATGGCCTCGCCGCCGATCCAGGTCTGGATGCCGAACCAGCCGCAGGCCACCAACGCCCGTACGACGGCTGGGAGGTTGGCGCCGCGCACGCCGAAGGAGGCGCGGGCGAAGACCGGGAACGGGATGCCGTACTTGGGTCCGGCGTGCCCGGTGAGCAGCATCGGGACGAGGACGATCACGTTGGCCAGGGCGATGGTGAACACGGCCTGTTTCCAGTCCATGCCGACCGCGATCAGCCCGGAGGCCAGGGTCCAAGAGGCCGTGTTGTGGGCCATGCCGACCCAGAGGGCGGAGAAGTTGTACGTGGTCCAGGTGCGCTTGGCGACGGGTACGGGCAGCAGGTCGTCGTTGGCGTACGGACCGCTCGGCGGCGGGGAGTCCGGGGTGAGCTCGACTCGCCCGTCGGGGAGGGTGACTTGACCGGACAGGGGTATGGCGGAGGGAGCGGTGTCGGTCATGGGCAGGCCAATCGGGGTGAGGTGGGACGGGAAAGGCCGTGCGGGCGGGGCGGGGGGGTACGCGTGTGGGGTGCGCCCTGACCCCCTTCCCGGAACGGCGGGAAGGGGGAGACCAACTGCCGGGAGCCGATTAACCGTTGACGGCCGGGATGACCTTCGTCCCGTACGCGTCGATGGTGGCCTCCTGGGCGTCGTGCATGTCGTAGACGGCGAACTGGTCGACGCCCAGCTCACGCAGGGCGTTCAGCTTCTCGATGTGCTTCTCCGCCGGGCCGATGACGCAGAAGCGGTCGACGATCTCGTCGGGCACGAACTCGGTGTCGGGGTTGCCGCTGCGCCCGTGGTGCGAGTAGTCGTAGCCCTGGCGGGCCTTGATGTAGTCGGTGAGTTCGTCGGGTACGGCGGCCGAGTGCTCGCCGTACTTGGCGACCAGGTCGGCCACGTGGTTGCCGACCATGCCGCCGAACCAGCGGCACTGGTCGCGGGCGTGGGCGAGTGCCTCGGGCGAGTCGTCCTCGGTGACGTAGGCCGGGGCGGCGACGCAGATGGTCACCTCGGACGGGTCGCGGCCGGCGGCCACGGCCGCGTCCTTCACCGCCTTGACCATGTACTCGGTGAGGTAGAGGTCGGAGAGCTGGAGGATGAAGCCGTCGGCCTCCTCCCCGGTCATCTTCAGGGCCTTGGGGCCGTACGCGGCCATCCAGACCGGGAGTTCGGCGCCCGGCTTGATCCACGGAAACCTCACGACGGTGCCGCCGAGGTCCGCCTCCTCGCCCCGGCCGAGGGCGCGGATGACCTTCATGGCCTCGCTGATGCGGGCGAGGGTGTTCGGCTTGCGGCCGGCCACCCGCATCGCGGAGTCGCCGCGGCCGATGCCGCAGACCGTGCGGTTGCCGAACATGTCGTTGAGGGTGGCGAAGGTGGAGGCGGTGACCTCCCAGGTGCGGGTGCCCGGGTTGGTGACCATCGGCCCGACCGTCAGTTTGCTGGTGTTGGCCAGGATCTGGCTGTAGATCACGAACGGCTCCTGCCAGAGCACGGCGGAGTCGAAGGTCCAGCCGTACCGGAAGCCGTTGCGTTCGGCCCGCTTCATCAGGCTGACGACCCGGGAGGCCGGCGGGTCGGTCTGCAGGACGAGTCCGAAGTCCATGGGCACGTCTCCTAGTTGAGGTACTGACAGGTGGAGCGCGGGGTGTAGACGCCGTGCCCGGCGTGTCCGGTGTACTCCCGCTCGGTGATGACGAGTTCGCCGCGTGAGAGGACCGTCTCGACCCGGCCGGTGAGGCGCTTGCCCTCGTACGCCGAGTAGTCGACGTTCATGTGGTGGGTCTCGGCGGAGACGACCTGTTCCGCATGGGGGTCGTAGATGACGACGTCGGCGTCCGCACCCGGGGTGATGGTGCCCTTCTTCGGATACATGCCGAACATCCGGGCCGGGGTGGCGCAGGCGATCTCGATCCAGCGGCGGCGCGTGATGTGCCCGTCGACGACGGCCTGGTGGAGCAGGTCCATCCGGTTCTCCACGCCGGGCAGGCCGTTGGGGATCTTCGAGAAGTCGCCGCGGCCGAGTTCCTTCTGGCCGACGAAGCAGAAGGGGCAGTGGTCGGTGGAGACGACCTGGAGGTCGTTGGTCCGCAGGCCCTGCCAGAGCTTGGCCTGGTGCTCCTTGGGGCGCAGGGGCGTGGAGCACACGTACTTGGAGCCCTCGAAGTCCGGTTCCGCGAGGTTGTCGGTGGACAGGAAGAGGTACTGCGGGCAGGTCTCACCGAAGACCGGGAGCCCCTCGTCGCGGGCGCGGGCCAGTTCGGCGACCGCCTCCATCGCGGAGACGTGCACGACGTAGAGCGGGGCGCCGGCGACCTGGGCGAGCCGGATGGCGCGGTGGGTGGCCTCGGCTTCCAGGAGGGCCTTGCGGACCTCGCCGTGGTAGCGGGGGTCGGTCTCGCCGCGGGCCAGCGCCTGTTCCACCAGCACGTCGATGGCGATGCCGTTCTCGGCGTGCATCATGATCAGGCCGCCGTTCTCGGCGGAGCGCTGCATGGCGCGCAGGATCTGGCCGTCGTCGGAGTAGAAGACGCCCGGGTAGGCCATGAACTGCTTGAAGGAGGTCACCCCTTCCTCGACCAGGAGGTCCATCTCCTTGAGCGTCTCCTGGTTCACGTCGGAGACGATCATGTGGAAGCCGTAGTCGATGGCGCAGTTGCCCTCGGCCTTGGCGTGCCAGGTGTCCAGGCCCTCGCGCAGGCTGTGGCCGACGCTCTGCACGGCGAAGTCGACGATGGTGGTCGTACCGCCCCAGGCGGCGGCCCGGGTGCCGGTCTCGAAGGTGTCGGAGGCGAAGGTGCCGCCGAACGGCAGCTCCATGTGGGTGTGGGCGTCGACGCCGCCCGGGATCACGTACTTGCCGGTGGCGTCGATGGTGCGCTCGGCGGTGAAGGCGTCGGCGGCGGGGGTGCCGGTCGCCGCCAGGGCGGCGATGCGGCCGTCCTCGATCAGGACGTCGGCGTGGATCTCGTCGGACGCGGTGATGACGAGTCCGCCGCGGATTACTGTCCGGCCGGTCATGGGGTCCTCTCCTTCGTGGTCACATGCGGGTCCGACGTGGCTTGTCGCGCAGTTCCTCCCCCAGCCTTCGGCCGGGGGTACCCCCAGCGCCCCTGCGGGGCGCTTCTACGGCGCCGTCAGGGGGCCGTAGGCGTCCGGGCGGCGGTCGCGGAAGAACTGCCAGCGGTCGCGGACCTCGCGGAGCTTGGCCAGGTCCAGGTCGCGGACGACGAGTTCGGTCTCCTTGTCGGAGGCCACCTCGCCGGCGAACTGGCCCTCCGGGTCCACGAAGTAGGAGGTGCCGTAGAAGTCGTTGTCGCCCAGGTCCTCCACGCCGACCCGGTTGATCGCGCCGACGAAGTACTCGTTGGCCACGGCCGCCGCCGGCTGCTCCAGCTGCCAGAGGTAGCGGGAGAGTCCACGCGAGGTGGCCGACGGGTTGAAGACGATCTCGGCGCCGCCGAGGCCCAACGCCCGCCAACCCTCCGGGAAGTGGCGGTCGTAGCAGATGTAGACGCCGATCCTGCCGACGGCGGTGTCGAAGACCGGCCAGCCGGCGTTGCCCGGACGGAAGTAGAACTTCTCCCAGAAGCCGGGGACCTGGGGGATGTGGTGCTTGCGGTACTTGCCGAGGTAGGAGCCGTCGGCGTCGATCACGGCGGCGGTGTTGTAGAGGACGCCGGGCTGCTCCTCCTCGTACACCGGCAGGATCAGGACCAGGCCCAGTTCGCGGGCGAGGGCCTGGAAGCGCTGGACGATCGGGCCGTCCGGAACCTGCTCGGCGTACTCGTAGAAGGCCTTGTCCTGGACCTGGCAGAAGTAGGGCCCGTAGAACAGCTCCTGGAAGCACAGGACCTGGGCGCCCTGCGCGGCCGCGTCGCGGGCGGCCTGCTCGTGGACCTGGATCATGGATTCCTTGTCGCCGGTCCAGGCGGTCTGGAAGAGGGCGGCACGAATCACTCGGCTCATCGGGACCTCCGGTCGCTCGGTGTGCCAGCAGGCTAGAAAGCCCCGAAGTCCCGTTTGAGATGCATCGTGTCACGTCTGCGGGCGCCCGGCGTGCCACCGTGTCACGCTGCCGTTGGCCCATGTTTCACCGCCGTTTTCCCAGGTCGTCGCATGTTTCACTGCTGTTGCGCGTCGTGCGCGAGGAGTGCGATGTGCACGGAGGCCGCCTGCTCGAAGTCGTCGAGGTCGACGCCGAGCCGGTTCTGTATCGCCTCCAGCCGGCGGTACAGCGCGGGCCGGGAGACGTGGTGGAGCTGGGCGGTGCGGGACTTGTTGCGGCCGGTGGCGAGGTAGGTCCGCAGGACGCCGAGGAGGTCCTGGTCGGTGCCGTCCGGGCACAGCAGGCCGTCCAGCTCGCGCTCGGCGAAGGACTGCACGTGCGGGTCGTCCCGCAGCAGCCGGATCAGGCCGCGCAGGTGGACGTCCCTGAGGCGGACCACGGCCGGGAGGTCGAGGGCCGCGGTGGTGTCGGCGACCGCGTCGGCGACGTGCTGGGCCTCGCGCAGGCCGACGGGCACCTCGTCCCAGACGGTACGGGCGCCCGCGGCGGCGACCACCACCCGGGGGCCCGCCGACTCGTCGTGCAGCCGGGTGGCGAAGTGCGCGGCGAGGGCGTCGGCGTCCTGGTCGCGGGCGAGGCTGAGGAGGACGGCGGTGGTGCGCTCGGTGAGTTCGGCGACGAGTCCGGGCAGGCCCAGCAGCCGCAGGATCCGCTCCAGCCCGGCCGGTTCGGCGTCCCGTACCACGAGCGGCACGAAGCTCCGCCGGTTGACCGGCAGACCGGCCGCCCGCGCCCGGGGCAGCAGCTGGCGGGCCGGTACGACCCCGGAGACCAGGTCGGTCAGCAGGCTCTGCGCGGACTGCTCCTCCCAGGTGTGGGCGGAGCCGCCGCCGAGCATGCGGTGCAGCACGAGGGCCTCGGCGGCGCGGTCCGCCAGCAGCCGGCCGGTGGCCGTGTCGCCGCGATGGCCGCAGAGCATGATCTGGCCCCAGCGCTCGCCCCGGCCGCCGAGTTCGGCGCGGATCCAGCCGTCGCCCGCGCTGCCGCCGGCCTGCCGGGCGATGCGCTCCCAGTCGCGCAGCACGTCGTCCACGGCCGACCGCTCACCCGCGGTGGCGAGGACCCGGTGCGCGAGGTTGGTGACGACGACGGGGCAGGCGCTGTGCACGGCGACCTCGTCGAGGAGCCGTTGCAGAGGGGCGCCGGCCGTGATGAGGCCGGTGAGAGCGGTGCGGACCGACTCGGAGAGGCTCACGGCGGCGAACTTCCGCCGTACCAGGCGGGACTGGACCTCCTCCGTCAGTTCGGCGAAGGGGAAGGGGCGGTGCAGGACCACCAGGGGGAGGCCACAGCGGTCCGCCGCCCGGCGCATGGCCTCCGGCGGGGCGGGGAAGGCGCGGCCGAGGCCGAGGACCACGGCGGCGGCCTCGGACCGGTGCAGGGACTGGATGTACTCGGCCTGCTTGTGCTCGTCGCCGACGAGCAGGACGCCGGTGGTGAGGACCATCTCGCCGCCGGTGAGCATGACGCCGACGTCAGGGGCCTCGGCGACGTGCACCCAGCGGACGGGGCGGTCCAGGTGGCCGCCGCCGGCCACCACCTCGGGGTCGCCGGCCAGGACCCTGTCCAGGGCGAGGATCTGGCGGACCGACAGTATGGGGTCTGTGGTGTTCGGAGGATCCCAGGTGGCGGTCATCTTGCGTGATCCCTTTGGTCGGGTTCGGTGCGTGTGTCGGCTGCCGGCCGGTGGGGGTTTGTCGCGCAGTTCCCC
>NZ_JBFAXI010000124.1:0-20976 GCF_040680735.1 Streptomyces sp. NPDC051987
GACGACGTGATCGTGCAGCGGGTCACCGGCACCGCGAGCCTCGATCTCGACATCGCCCTTGACCACCGGCTCCCCGGCGCCCCGTCCGACCTGGGTCCTCGCCGACCGTGATCTCCAGCAGCACACCCGAGGTGGGCGCCGGGATCTCGGTGTCCACCTTGTCGGTCGACACCTCCAGCAGCGGCTCGTCGGCCTCGACGGAGTCGCCGACCGACTTCAGCCAGCGGGTGACGGTGCCCTCGGTGACGGACTCACCGAGCGCGGGCAGGACCACGTCCGTGCCGGACGCGCCACCGGCCGGAGCGGCGGGGGCGGCGGCCGCGGGGGCCGGGGGGGCCGGGGCCGGGGCGGCGGGGGCCTCGGCGACCGGCGCGGGGGCCGGAGCGGCGGGGGCCGGGGCGGCGGCGGGCTCGGCGGCCGGGGCGGGAGCGGCAGCGGGGGCACCCGTGCCGTCGTCGATGATGGCCAGCTCGGCGCCGACCTCGACCGTCTCGTCCTCGGCGACCTTGATCGAGGCCAGCACGCCCGAGGCGGGGGCCGGGATCTCGGTGTCGACCTTGTCGGTCGAGACCTCGAGCAGCGGCTCGTCGGCCTCGACGCGCTCACCCTCGGCCTTCAGCCAGCGGGTGACGGTGCCCTCGGTGACGCTCTCGCCGAGCGCCGGAAGGGTTACGGAAACCGCCATGGTTTCGGTTGCTCCTTACGAATTGCGGAAGTCTGAGTCGTCGCGTGTGTCGACCGAGGGTCAGTCGTGCGAGTGCAGGGGCTTGCCGGCCAGGGCCAGGTGGGCCTCGCCGAGCGCCTCGCTCTGCGTCGGGTGGGCGTGGATGAGCTGGGCGACCTCGGCGGGCAGCGCCTCCCAGTTGTAGATCAGCTGGGCCTCGCCGACCTGCTCGCCCATGCGGTCGCCGACCATGTGGACGCCGACCACGGCGCCGTCCTTCACCTGGACGAGCTTGATCTCGCCGGAGGTGTTGAGGATCTTGCTCTTGCCGTTGCCCGCCAGGTTGTACTTCAGAGCGACGACCTTGTCCGCACCGTAGATCTCCTTGGCCTTGGCCTCGGTGATGCCCACGGAGGCGACCTCGGGGTGGCAGTACGTCACCCGCGGTACGCCGTCGTAGTCGATCGGGACCGTCTTCAGACCGGCCAGGCGCTCCGCGACCAGGATGCCCTCGGCGAAGCCGACGTGCGCGAGCTGGAGCGTCGGGACCAGGTCGCCGACGGCGGAGATGGTCGGGACGTTCGTCCGCATGTACTCGTCGACCAGGACGTAGCCGCGGTCCATGGCGACACCCTGCTCCTCGTAACCGAGACCGGCGGAGACCGGACCGCGGCCGACGGCGACGAGCAGGATCTCGGCCTCGAACTCCTTGCCGTCGGCGAGGGTGACCTTGACGCCGTCGGCGGTGTACTCGGCCTTCGAGAAGAAGGTGCCCAGGTTGAACTTGATGCCGCGCTTGCGGAAGGCGCGCTCAAGAAGCTTCGAGGAGTTCTCGTCCTCGACCGGGACGAGGTGCTTGAGGCCCTCGATGACGGTGACGTCGGCACCGAAGGACTTCCACGCGGAGGCGAACTCGACGCCGATGACACCGCCGCCCAGGATGATCGCGGACTTCGGCACGCGGTCCAGGACGAGGGCGTGGTCGGAGGAGATGATGCGGTTGCCGTCGATCTCCAGACCCGGCAGCGACTTCGGCACGGAGCCGGTCGCGAGGAGCACGTGGCGGCCCTGGATGCGCTGGCCGTTCACGTCCACGGAGGTGGGGGAGGACAGCCGCCCCGTGCCCTCGATGTACGTCACCTTGCGCGAGGCGATCAGACCCTGCAGACCCTTGTACAGACCGGCGATCACGCCGTCCTTGTACTTGTGGACGGCCGGCACGTCGATGCCCTCGAAGGTGGCCTTGACACCGAACTGCTCGCTCTCGCGGGCCTGGTCGGCGATCTCGCCCGCGTGCAGCAGGGCCTTGGTGGGGATGCAACCCCGGTGCAGGCAGGTACCGCCGACCTTGTCCTTCTCGATCAGGGCGACGTCCAGGCCCAGCTGCGCCCCGCGCAGGGCCGCGGCGTAACCGCCGCTACCGCCGCCGAGGATCACTAGGTCGAAAACGGTGCTGGCGTCGTTCGCCACGTCACGTCCTCCATGCATGTGCGCCGTACGCCGGGCACCTTGGTCCCATACGGGTGGTTGACCGGTCGGTCGGCTGGTGTCCGGCCGCTCTTCTTCGGCCCTGTGGGTGGGGCCCTGTCCTGCCGAGCCCCATCTTCGCACTTGTCGGAGGTGAACGAGACGCGGGGCTGGAGTGTGAGACACCACACGCTCACTTGTTAAACGCCGCGAGGCAGAGCGCCCCGTAAGGGGCGCTGGGGGTACCCCCGGCCGAAGGCTGGGGAGGAACTGCGCGAGAACCCCCACGGCCCGCATCCGCCCGACGACGGAACGGACCGGGGCAGTGGGCGACGGGACCCCGCCCTACCCGCACGCGGGGTCCCGCCCACAAAAGCCGACGTCAGCCCAGCTCGCCCTCAGCGGTCAGCTCCGCCAGCCGCACCAGCGTCCGCACCGCGGACCCCGTGCCCCCCTTCGGCGTGTACCCGAAGGCACCCCCGTCGTTGAAGGCCGGCCCCGCGATGTCCAGGTGCGCCCAGGTGATCCCCTCGCCCACGAACTCCCGCAGGAACAGGCCCGCGACCAGCCCGCCGCCCATCCGCTCGCCCATGTTCGCGATGTCGGCGGTCGGCGACTCCATCCCCTTGCGCAGGTGCTCCGGCAGCGGCATCGGCCACGCCGGCTCGCCCACCTCCTCCGCGGCCTCGTGCACCGCGGAGCGGAACGCGTCGTCGTTGGACATGATCCCGAACGTCCGGCTGCCCAGCGCCAGCACCATCGCGCCGGTCAGCGTCGCCACGTCCACGATCGCGTCCGGCCGCTCCGCCGACGCCGCCCACAGCGCGTCGGCGAGCACCAGCCGGCCCTCCGCGTCCGTGTTCAGCACCTCGACGGTCTTGCCGCTGTACATGCGCAGCACGTCACCCGGGCGCACGGCGGTGCCGGACGGCATGTTCTCGGCCAGCGCCAGCCACCCGGTCACGTTGACCGGCAGCCCGAGCCGCGCCGCCACGACGACGGCCGCGAAGACCGCCGCCGCCCCGCTCATGTCGCACTTCATCGTCTCGTTGTGGCCGGCCGGCTTGAGCGAGATGCCGCCCGAGTCGTAGGTGATGCCCTTGCCGACGAAGGCGAGGTGCTTGTCGGCCTCGGGGTGCGTGTAGGACAGCTTCACCAGCCGCGGGGTCGCCGCCGAGCCGCCGCCGACGCCGAGGATGCCGCCGTAGCCGTCCTTGGCGAGCGCCTTGTCGTCCAGGACCTGGATCTTGAGGCCGTGCTCCTTGGCCGCGCCCTGCGCGATCGCGGCGAACGCGGCCGGCGTGAGGTCGTTCGGCGGGGTGTTGATCAGGTCCCGGGCCCGGTTGAGCTCCTCGGAGACGGCCGTGGCGCGGGCCAGGGCCGCCTTGTGGGCGGCGTCCCGCGGCTTGCCGCCGAGCAGCACGCCCTCGGCGAGCGGAGCCCTGCCGTTCTTCGCCTTGGCGCTCTTGCCGGTGCCGGCCCCGGCGGCCCCGTTCTCCTTGTACGTGTCGAAGGAGTAGGCGCCGAGCAGCACGCCCTCGGCGATCGCGCCCACGGCGGCCGCGTCCTCGACGGGCAGCGCGAAGGCCGCCTTCCTGGCCCCGGCCAGCGCGCGGGCGGCGACACCGGCCGCCCGGCGCAGCGCCTCGGCCTCGTACTCCGCGTCCTGGCCGGGCTCGCTGCCCAGGCCCACCGCGATGACGAGCGGGGCCTTGAAGCCGGCCGGAGCGGGCAGCTTCGTCAGTTCGCCCTCGGCACCCGAGGCTCCGAGGGTCTCCAGGACGGCGGCGAGCCTGCCGTCGTAGGCCGAGTCCACGGCTTCGGCGCCCGGGGCTACGACCGGGCCCTTGGCGCCCTGGGCGACACCGATCACGATCGCGTCGGCCCGGAGGCCGGGCGCCGCTGAGGTGCTGAGTGTGAGAGCAGTCACGGTGGTGGGATCTCGCTTCCGATGTTGATTTGCTGTGCCGAGCGGGTGGGTCGACCGGGCCCGGGGAGCGACCCCAGGCAATGCCCTCGGGGCTCGTTGCGACCGGGGCCTTCACCCCGTCGGCGAACACCCGGGACGAGCCTACGCGTGTGCGTGCGCCGGCTCATTCCTGCGGTCGTTCACCTGAGGGTGGCGTCCGGTCCACCCGCCGTCCCGCGTCCGCCCGTCCCGCGTCCGCCCGTCCCGCGTCCGCCCGTCCCGCGTCCGTCCGTCCCGCGTCCGCCCGTCCCGCGTCCGCCCGTCCCGCGTCCGCCCGTCCCGCGTCCGCCCGTCCCGCGTCCGCCCGTCCCGCGTCCGTCCGTCCCGCGTCCGTCCGTCCCGCGTCCGTGCGGTCCGCTCCGTCAGCCCGCGATCGAGAACACCACGAGTGCCGCGGTCGCCGCCGTCTCCGCGAGCGCCCCGAAGACGTCGCCGGTCACCCCGCCCAGCCGCCGCCTGCAGTGCCGCAGCAGCCCGTCCGTCGCTGCCTCGGCCACCACCACCGCGAGCAGCGCCCGCAGGCTGTCGCCCGCTCCGACCAGCGCCCCGGCGCCGGCCGCCAGCAGCATCACCGCGAACGTGACGACGGTCGCCCCCACCTTGGGCACCACCCCGGCCACCGCCGCCCCCAGCCCCTCCGGCCGGGCGGCGGGCACCCCCTCCACCGCCGCCAGCGTCAGCGCCAGCCGGGCCACCGTCGCCGCGACGACCGCCGCCAGGGCGCCCCGCGCCCACCCGGCGCCGTACGCCTGGGCCAGCGCGGCCACCTGGCCCAGCAGGACGAGGACCAGCGTGATGACCCCGAACGGTCCGATGTCGGACTGCTTCATGATCCGCAGGGCGTCCTCGGCGGGCTTGCCGCTGCCCAGGCCGTCGGCGGTGTCGGCGAGGCCGTCCAGGTGCAGTCCCCGGGTGAGCACGGCCGGTACGGCGACGGCGGCGACCGCGGCCAGCAGCGCACTCGCCCCGAGCACCACCAGCAGCGCCCCGACCGCCCCCGCGCAGAGGCCGACGGCGAGGCCGGCCAGCGGAGCGGACAGCATGCCGCCGCGGGCCGCCTCGCGGTCCCAGCGGGTGACCTTCACGGGGAAGACGGTGAGCGTGCCGAAGGCGAAGCGGACGCCGTCCGGCCAGGGAGTCGCAGAGGTCGTAGCCACCGGCGCAGGTTACCCGGAGGTCAGCAAGGGCGGTCTCCCCGGCCGCACGGCGGGATGACGGCAGGGAACACGGGCGGCGACGGGGCCGGTGACAGGGCCGGGGATAAAGTGCGCACATGGGACATTGGCTGGAGCGGAACATCATCGAGCCGGGCAAACTCCCGCTGCTGCTGGCCCTCACCTCCTTCGTCCTGACCTTCGTGGTCACCCGGGCCATCACCCGGCTGATCCGGGCCGGCAAGGGCCCGTTCGGCAATGTGCGGGCGGGCGGCCTGCACATCCACCACGTGGTCCCCGGGGTCGTCCTCGTCGTCGTCGGCGGCTTCGGCGCGGTCGCCAGTTCTCGCAACGGCCTGGGCGCGGCCCTGGCCGCGATCGTCTTCGGCATCGGCGCGGGGCTCGTCCTCGACGAGTTCGCGCTGATCCTGCACCTCGGCGACGTCTACTGGACCGAGGAGGGCCGCAAGAGCGTCGAGGTCGTCGTCATCACGGCCGCGCTGGTGGGGCTGCTGCTCGCCGGGTTCTCGCCGTTCGGCGTCAACGACCTCACGACGGACGAGCTCCAGGGCCGGGGGACCGTCCTCGCGAACGTCGTGGCCAACTTCGCCTTCTCCCTCGTCGCCCTGAGCAAGGGCAAGGCGCGCACCGCGATCTTCGGGGTGGTCGTTCCGCTGGTCGCGATCGTCGGCGCGGTGCGCCTGGCCCGCCCCGGCTCGCCCTGGGCCCGCCGCTTCTACGGCAACCGGCCGCGCGCGCGGGCCCGCGCCGGGCTGCGCTCCTACCACCACGACCGCCGCTGGTCCCGGCTCAGCCGGACCCTTCAGGACTGGATCGGCGGCAGACCCGACCGCCCCGAACCGGCCCGGCTGCCCGGTCCCGGCCCAGACCTCGGTCCCGGCTCCGGCACCGACCTCGGCTCCGGCCCCGGTTCCGGCCGCCGGTGACGCCGGCGGTGCCACCGCCGGCGCCCCGCGGGGGCCGCCACGCACAGCGCCGCCACGGCCGCGAGGGCCGCCAGGTGCTCCTTGCCCGCGAGGTTGTCCTTCACCGCCACCTCGACCGCCATCGCGGCCGCCACCGCGCCGGCGGTGAGGTAGGCGCCGTAGCGCCAGCCCAGGTAGACCGCGACCCCGACGACGGCGGCCGACGGACCGGTGTCCACCACCCGGGCGTCCGAGGCGGGCAGCCCGAGAGGACCGTGCGGCCCCAACGCGATGGCGAACCGCGCGTACAGCGTGCCGGCCAGGGTCGCCACGTACGCGACGGTCAGGGTCCGCCACCAGCCCAGGCACACCTCGGCCAGCCCGAACACCACCAGGAGCTGGGCCAGCGCCCCCCACACCGGCAGGTCCAGGGCCGGCACGAACAGCGACAGGGGGGTGCGCAGCAGGGCCGCCCAGAGGGGGTCCTCCGGACGTACCGCCCCCGCGTCCTGCACGAACCGGTAGCCCCACGACTGGTTCTGCGTGAACTGCAGCAGCGCGGTCAGGCACGCCGCCGCGGCCGTCATCGGCACCGCCCGCAGCCGGCGCTTGGCCAGCGGGCCGCGCACGGTGGCGTACAACAGCCCCCACTCGGCACGGGCCCAGTGGGCGAACGGCTTCATGCGGTGGTCCTCATGCGTGCGTGTCTCGCTGCGCGTCTCTTCGCGTGCCCGCCTCCGTGCCCCGCTCTGTTTCCAGCCGCTGTGTTTCCAGCTGCCTGCGATGCACCCACTTCGGCAGTCCCGGCGCCTCCAGGAACCCCTCCGCGCGCGCCGACGCCAGGGCGATGCGCGGGAGGTCCGCGCTCTTCTCGAAGAGCAGGAAGCGGGGCTCCCAGATGGGCCGGTACTTGGCGTTGGCCCGGTACAGGGACTCGATCTGCCACCACCGGGAGAAGAAGCTCAGCAAGGACCTCCACAGCCGCAGCACCGGTCCCGCGCCGAGCCGCGCACCGCGTTCGAAGACCGACCGGAACATCGCGAAGTTGAGCGAGACCTGCGTGATCCCGATCTCCCCGGCACGGCGCAGCAGTTCGATGACCATGAACTCCATCAGTCCGTTGTCGGAGTCCCGGTCCCGGCGCATGAGATCGAGGGAGAGCCCGCCCGGCCCCCACGGCACGAAGGAGAGCAGGGCCCGCAACTCCCCCTGTCCGTCCGTGCACTCCAGCATCACGCACCGCCCGTCCCGGGAGTCCCCGAGCCGCCCCAGCGCCATGCTGAACCCGCGCTCGGTGGCCCCGTCCCGCCAGTCGTCGGCGCGCCGGATCAGCTCCGACATCTCGTCCGCCGGGATGTCCTCGTGCCGACGGATCCGCACCGCGTACCCGGCCCGCCCGACCCGGTTGTACGCCTGCCGGACGGTGCGCATCGCCCGGCCCTCCAGGGTGAACTCGGCGACCTCGACGATCGCCTCGTCGCCCAGCTCCAGCGCGTCCAGCCCGTGCCGCGCGTACACGGTCCCGGCCTCCTCGCCCGCCCCCATCACCGCGGGGATCCACCCGTGCGCCCGTGCCTCGCCGAGCCACGGCACGATGGCCCCCGGCCACGCCTCCGGGTCCCCGAGCGGATCCCCGGAGGCCAGGCTCACCCCGCCCACCACCCGGTACGCCACCGCCGCCTTCCCGGTCGGCGACCACACCACGCTCTTCTCCCGGCGCAGCGCGAAGTACCCGAGCGAGTCCCGCTCGCCGTGCCGCTCCAGCAGAGCCCGCAGCTGCTTCTCGTCGTCCTCGGTGATCGGGTCGACGGCCCGGCGGGAGCGGAAGGCGGCGTAGAGGACGGCGAGCACGAGGAGCGTGCTGAGCACGTTGATGACGACGTTCACCCAGTTGGGCGGCGCGATGTACGGGAACCGGGACGGGTCGGCGGCGACCGACACCAGGCGGAGGGTGCCGTAGTGCCAGCGCTCCAGGAACGTCGAGCGCTCGGCGTGCGGCGCCTGGTCGGTGACGGTCACGAGGAGGGCGGCGAGCAGGGAGGCGGTGATGCCGCCGCCGACGGCGACGGTCGCGGCGAGCCGCGGGTTGGACCGGTCGCCCTTGGCGTAGAACTCCCGCCGCCCGACGAGCAGCGCCCCGACGAAGGCGGCGGTCAGCGCGAGGGAGATCCAGTTCTGCGCGTAGCGCCGGATCTCCGGGAACGCCATGGCGAAGGCGAACAGGGCGAGGAAGAGGCCGCTCAGCACGAGGTTGAGGATCCACGCGGCGCGCTTCCGGCGCCGCGTCGTGATCGCGAGGAACGCGGTGAACACGCCGGAGGCGAAGCCGGCGGTCAGCAGGTACGGCGTGAAGAGGTTCTCCTGGTTGTGCCGCCGCACGTCCTGCCCCAGCGACAGCCACACCGCGCTGAGGAAGTTGACGAAGGCGACGGCCCGCAGGTACCACACGGCGAAGGCGGCGGCCCGCCCGGAAACCCCGGCGCCCCGCCGCCCCGGCGCACGTCCCTCACACCGCTCCCCGGCAATTCGGACATCTCCCATGGAGAGCGATCATATGGGCGTCCTCACCCCGAAATCCGCCGTACGCACACGAGCCGCGGGCTTCGACGCAACCGGTGCGCTCTCGCTGTCGCCGGTGCCGGTCGCTCGTCGGGTGCCGCGTGGTGGGGGTCGTTCGCGCAGTTCCCCGCGCCCCTTGGGGGGTGTTGGCCGGCCTCTTCTTTCCATCGCGACGGCGATCGGCCGGAACGGCGTTTTCGGCGGTGCCGTTCCGGCCGGACCGCTACTCTTCCGGCTTCTCCTCGGCTTCTGGCTTCTGGGGCTTTTCCGGGAGTTCCGCTGCCAGGGCCGCTGCGGCCTGGACCAGGGGGAGGGCGAGGAGCGCGCCCGTGCCCTCGCCGAGCGTGACGCCCTGGGCGAGGAGGGGTTCCAGGGCCATCCGGTCCAGCGCCTTCGCCTGCCCCGGCTCCCCGCTGTCGTGGCCGGCCAGCCACCAGTCCGGCGCCCGGAACGCGATCCGCTGGGCGACCAGTGCGCAGGCGGCCACCACCACGCCGTCGAGCACCACCGGCAGCTTCCGCACCGCCGCCTGCAACAGGAACCCGGTCATCGCCGCCAGGTCCGCCCCGCCGACCGTCGCCAGCAACTGCAACTGGTCGCCGAGCACCGGCCGCGCCCGCCGCAGCGCGTCCCGGATCGCCGCGCACTTGCGCATCCACGCGAGGTCGTCGATGGCGAGCCCGCCCCGTCCTGTCACCACCGACGCGTCCGTCCCGCACAGCGCGGCGACCAGCACCGAGGCCGCCGTGGTACCGCCGACGCTGACGTCACCGAGCACCACGAGATCGGTCCCCGAGTCGGCCTCCTCCTCGGCCAGCGCGACCCCCGCCCGGAAGGCCGCCTCGGCCTCCTCCAGGGTCAGCGCGTCCTCGATGTCGATCCGGCCGCTGCCGCGCCGCACCCGGTGCCGTACGACCTCCTCCGGCAGCGAGTCCGGGTCGCAGTCCAGCGCCATGTCGACGATCCGCACGGGCACCCCGAGCCGCCGGGCCAGGACCGCCACCGGGCTGGCCCCTTCCAGGACCGCCCGCACCAGCAGCTCGGCGCTGCCCGCGGGCCGGGCGGAGACGCCGAGTTCGGCGACGCCGTGGTCACCGGCGAAGAGCAGGACCCGTGGCCGTTCGACCGGCCGTACCGGTACCGAACCCTGCGCGGCGGCCAGCCACTCACCCAGGTCGTCGAGGCGGCCCAGCGACCCGGGCGGCACGATCAGCCGCTCCCGGCGCGCCTCGGCGTCACGGCGCACACCGCCGTCGGGGCGCTCGATCAGATCGGTGAAATCGTCGAGATTAAGCGAGCTCATTCGCCGAACAGTACCGGCCCCGAACGAACGCTTCCCCCGGTGTCTCCCGCCGCGCTCCGCGGCCCTGCTCGGAGCGGGTGACGGCCCCCTCTCACCAGGGCGGCGCCGGGCGGTCGCCCGCCGGCGGCGGCAACTCGTCGGGGACGACATGGACGGCCGCCTCCTCCGCGCCCGCCGCGCCGCCGTCCACGCCGGCGTCCTCGGCGACCGCCTCCTTCGTGGTGTCCGTGCGCACCCCCTCGTCCGGCGCCACCAGGCGTCCGGCGCGGCGGTCGCCGGCCTCCGGGTCGCGTGGCTCGCCGTCGCCGCCCGGCAGGTCCCCGATGCCGTCCTCCTCGGACGCCGTCACGTCCGGGACCTCCTGGGCGAGCCGCTCGTCGAGGGACTCGCCCGTGCGCTGCTCCGCCGCGGTGGTCCCGGACCGGGTCACCCCCAGGGGCTTCTCGGGCGGGGAGTACCCCTCGTCGAGCATCTCGTCGTAGCCGCGCTCGTCGACCGCGTCCTGGAGATCCAGCGGCGCGGCGTCCTCCTGCTCCTCGTTGCCGCCGACGGGCTGGTAGACGTCGTCCGCCCTGCTGTCGTCGCTCATGTGCGGCCCCTTCCTTCCGATCACCGGTGGACGACTCCCGAAGTACCGAGAACCGGACGGATCATGCTCCGTCCACCCCGGACGGTGCGCCCGGAGCGGCGCCGACGTCCGACCGGCGGCTCGCTGCCGCTCCGGGCCGCGGGGCCGGTCTACCGTGCGGCGGGCCGCGGGGCCCGGTCTACCGTGCCGCCATGCCGCCCCTGCGGGTCGACGACTCCGCTGCCCGAGCGGTCGCCGCGGCGGCCAGCGCGAGCAGGAAGGCCACCGCGCCGGTGACGACGTTGTTCACGATCGTCCTGGTCGTGTGCACCGAACCGGCGACGGCCCACGGCGCGATGATCGTCCACAGACCCAGCAGGCAGGCGCACCACGCCATGCCGTGGGTCCGTTCGTAGGCCCGGCCGAACCCGCCGCTCATCGCCAGCGCGTACGCGAGGCCGACGATCAGGTTGGTGACGGCGAGGGTGGACAGGCCGTTGAAGCCGGCGATCCACGGAGAGGCCGCCAGGTAGACGCCGGTGAGAAGCGCCAGCGCCTCGACGGCCTGCCCCTGTGCGGTGCTCGTCGCGCGCTCCGCCATCTCGTGGCGCAGCCGCATCTCGACGAGGTCCGGGTGCGTCTCCATGGACGGCCTGGGAGATGTGGTCATTTCTTTCACCTCGGTCTTTCGCCTTCGGAGCGGGACGGTTCGTCCTCTCGGGTGACATCCGGGTACCCAGCGATCGCCCAAAACCATATAAATCATGACGTGTGTGGCGGACGGCCGGGTACTCGGCCGGTCACCGAACCATGGAGGACGCCATGACCGAATCGACCCCGATCCCGACCCCTTCCCAGGCCGAGGGCGAGCGGGAGCCGGACGCCGGCGGCGCCGACATCCCCCGCACCACTCCGTCGCAGGCGGAGGGCGAGGACGAACCGGAGCCCGACAGCGACTCCGGCACGGACTGACCGAAGGCGGGCACCGGCCGCTGACCGCACCTGCCGCCGCCTCCCGGCGGGCGTCGGTTCTCCCCCCACCCGCACGGCGCCTTGGCATGCGAGACGGGTATCCCATACGTTCCGGTTTGCAGTGGATTGCGTTCAGGGAGTACTGGGAGCACAGGGAGCCGCCCATGCCGCCGCGCACGCCCGAACCCGCCCCGGGCGCCGACCGGTTCCACGAGCCGCGCCGCGAGGACTGCCCCTGGTGCGGCTCCCGGCGCCTGCGCACCCGCCTGCGCACGCCGGACCTCCTCCACCACCGGCCCGGCACGTTCACCGTCGACGAGTGCCAGGACTGCTCTCATGTCTTCCAGAACCCCAGGCTGTCCCCGGCGGGCCTCGCCCTCTACCACCGGGACTTCTACGACGGCCGCCTGGAGGACTACGCCGACCGGCTGCACGCCACCCGCGGCGGCCGCCGCCGGCACCGTGCCGCGGCCCGCGCGATGCTGGCGCTGCCGGAGCCGGAGAGCTGGCTGGACGTCGGCACCGGCCGCGCCCACTTCCCGCGCCAGGCGAGGGAACTCTTCGCCTACACCTCCTTCGACGGCCTCGACCCGACCCTGCGCGTGGCGGACGCCCAGGCCGCCGGCCACATCGAGGAGGCGCACTGCGGTTACCTGGCCGCCCCTGAGGTGCTGGCCCGGCTGCGGGCCCGGTACGACGTCGTCAGCATGTTCCACCACCTTCAGCACACGCCCGACCCGCGCGCCGAACTCCGCGCCGCCGTCACGGCGCTGCGCCCCGGCGGGCATGTCCTGATCGACGTCCCGAACCCGCGCAGCGCGTTCGCCGGACTCCTCGGCAAGTGGTGGATCCCGCACGGGCAGCCCCGGCACCTGCATTTGATGCCGCTCGACAACCTGCGGACGGAACTGGAGTCCCAGGGCTGCGAGATCCTCCGGACGGACCGGAAGTCGCCCCACCTCCCCTACGACATCTCGGCGGCGCTCGGGCTGGCCCTGGGGCGGCTGCTGCCGAAGCGGTGGCTGCGGGCGGCTGCGCCGCTGATCGCCGTGGCGAGCGCCGCGGACCACGTCCTGGCCCCTTTGCTGCGCCGGACGCCCTTCTCCAACGCGTACCGGATCCTCGCGAGAAAGGGGCGGTGACGCCGTCACGCGACCTGCGGCCCGGTGGGGGGTCCTCGCGCAGTTCCTCCCCCAGCCTTCGGCCGGGGGGACCCCCAGCGCCCCTCACGGGGCGCTGCAGGTGGCGCGCTTCTCACCAGCTCCGGACGCTCTTTCCCGGCCGCGGGCAATCGCCGCTGGGGCGGTGACGCCGTCGCGCGACCTGCGGCCCGGTGGGGGGTGCTCGCGCAGTTCCTCCCCCAGCCTTCGGCTGGGGGCCCCAGCGCCCCTTACGGGGCGCGTTCCCACCCCCCGGCCTGCTACCTCAGTACCACCGCCTGCCCCGCCACCACCAGCACCACCTGCTCGCACTCACTCGCGAACGCCGCGTTCAGGCGGCCCAGTTCATCGCGATACCGCCGCCCCGACGCCGTGGCGGGCACGATTCCCGAGCCCACCTCGTTGGACACGGCCACCACCGTGCGCCGCGTCGCCCGCACCGCCTCCGTCAGCTCCCGCACCCGCTCCCGCAGCGCCTTCTCCCCGCCCGACGCCCACTCCGTGTCGTCCCACGCCCCGACGGAGTCCATCGCGTCCGTGAGCCACAGCGACAGACAGTCGATCAGCAACGCCGGCCCGTCCTGCGCCAGCAACGGCACGAGGTCGCACGTCTCCGTCGTACGCCAGGACCCCGGTCGCCGCTCCCGGTGCGCGGCCACCCGCTCCGCCCACTCGGTGTCCCCGCCCCGCGTACCGCCCGTGGCGACGTAGAGCACGTCGGGGAAGGACTCCAGCCGCCGTTCGGCCTCCACCGACTTCCCGGACCGCGCCCCGCCCAGCACCAGCGTCCGCCGGGGTACGTCGGGCACGTCCTCGTACACCCCCACCGTCAGCGTCGTCCCGTCCGGCACCGCCCGCGCCCCGGCCGCCGCAAGCCGCCGGGCCGACTCCTGACCGGGCGGCACGTCGTGGCCGAGGTGCACGGCGACGACGTCCGTGGCCGGTCCGGCCGAGCCGACCGCCCGCAGCCGCGCCAGCGCGTCGGGCCGCCCCACGACGTCGAGGAGCACCAGGTCGTACGAGTCCGCGCTCCCGCTCTCCAGTCCGGCCGGCGCACCGCCCGGCGGCAGGTACAGCAGCCGTTGCCCGTCCGGGCCGGTCACCGCGTACCCGGTGCCGCCCGCGTCCATCGCCACCGCCCGCACCCGATGCCCCGTCAGCAGCGCCAGCTCGCGCCCGTCCGGCACCCGGGCGGGCTGCGGCAGCCCGGCCGGCAGCTCGACGGCGGGCCCGTCGTGGGGATGCGACAGCAGCACCTGCCGTACGCCCCCGAGCGACCGCCCGGCCCGCGCCGCCGCGAACGCCGACCCCGGCGTCAGATCGAGCAGCAGCGTCCCGTCCACGAGCAACGAGGTGGCGGCCCGTGCCTCCGGGCCGACGGCACACGCGCAGGCCGCGCAGGGGCAGTCCGGGCGAGGCAGCCCCGCGGGAGCACCGGTACCGAGCAAAGTCACTTCCACGCCCTGATTTTCACCCGTCCCGACGGTTCTCGCTCCAGCGGCGTCCAGGAGGACGCGCCACCGAAGGGGCGCGGCGAACCGCGCACTCAGCCCCCACCGGCCCGCGGGCTCGGCTCTCACCGGCCCCGCACCTGCCCCACAACCAGCGGAGTTTTCGTCGGCGCCCTTATACGATGCACCAGTTGGATCAAAGGAGGCCTACATGGCGGCATGGACGTGGCGGTTCGAGAAGGCCGACGGGACGGAGGTCCAGCCCGCGGTCGAGCCCGAGGTGTTCACCACCCAGGGCGACGCCGAGTCGTGGATCGGCGAGCAGTGGAAGGCCCTGCTGGCCGGCGGCGCCGACCAGGTGCGGCTCTACGAGGACGCCACCGAGATCTACGGCCCGATGAGTCTGCACGCCGACGAGTCCTGAGGCGTGCCGGTCCGGGGCGGCCGACGCCGGCCTGCCCCGGACCGGCACCGGCTCACTGCTCGCCCAGCGTCACCGGCACCGTCCTGCTCACGCCGTCCCGGCTGAAGGTCACCGTCGTCTTCTGCCCCGGCCGGTCCGAGGCCAGCGACTCGGCCAGTGAGGTGATGGTGGTGATGTCGTCACGGCCCACGCGGGTGATGATGTCCCCGGGCCGGATGCCCGCCCTGTCGGCCGCGTCGCCCGGCTTCACGGTCACCACGGCCACCCCGGCCGGCTGGTAGTTCACGTCGACGACCGTGCGCCCGGCGATGCCGAGCGCGGCCCGCCCCGAGTCGGTGACCTTCCCCTGCTTGATGATCTGGTCGGCGACCGTCGTCACCATCGACGCCGGGATGGCGAACCCGATCCCCGGTGCCGCGCTGCCACCCAGGTTCGGGTCGCTCGCGGCCAGCGTCGGAATCCCGATGACCTGGCCGTCCAGGTTGACCAGGGCGCCCCCGCTGTTGCCGGGGTTGATGGCCGCCGAGGTCTGCACCATGTTGGGGATGGTGGCGCCCGTACCGCCGCCCGCGGGGTTCTCGCTGACGGTCCGTCCGGTCGCCGACACGATCCCCTCGGTCACGCTGGACGACAGCCCCAGGGGGGATCCCATGGCCAGCGCGATCTGCCCGACCTGGACCTTCCCGGTGTCCCCGAAGGCGGCCGCCTTCAACCCCTCCGGGACCTTGTCGAGCCGGATGACCGCCAGGTCCTGCTGCGGGTAGGAGTACACCAGCGTCGCGGTGAGCGGTTCCTCCGAGTTGGCGGTCGTCACCTTGAACTTCTTCTCGCCGCCCACCACATGCGCGTTGGTGACGATGTGTCCGTCGCCGTCGTAGACCACGCCCGAGCCCAGGTCGCTGCTGGCCTGGATCTGCACGACCGACGGCAGGACGTTCTTGATCACCTTCTGGTACTGGTTCTGCAGATCGGCCGCCGCCAGCGGGACGGCCGCCGCCCGGACGGCCGAGGTGTCCGCGGTCTCGTCGCTCCCGAAGGCGGAACACCCGGAGGCGAGGGCGAGGCAGCAGCTGCCGAGCACGGCGGCCGCACGGAGGGCCCGGCGGGCAGGGGAAGCGTCCATGCCCCCGAGTCTCGCCGCGGCGGTCACCCTCCGGCGCGTACTGCTGGCCCGAACGAGCGGCACCACGGCCCGGTCAGCCGCGGACCCCGCACAGGTGCAGCAGCGCGGCGACGGCCCGGTACGGATCCGTCCGCCCGGCCCGCTCCTCCACCGCGAGCAGCGTCTCCAGGTCGGCGGGCGGGCCGGCGTCGTCCGCGGCGGTGTCCGTGAACACCCGCACCCCGTACCAGGCCTGCAGAGGGGCGCCGATGCCGGCGAGGGCGCCGGTGAGCGCGGCCAGCCGGTCGGCCCGGACGTCCAGGCCCAGCCGGTTGCGGTAGGAGACGGTGTCGAAGGACTCCAGGGCGGCCGCCCAGTCGCCGCTCAGCCCCGGCCGCATGGCCAGCGCGTCGGCGTTGCGCACCAGCAGCGACAGCAGCCCGCCCGGGGCCAGCATCCGGGCCAGCCCGGCGAGCAGCGCGTCCGGCTCCGCGAGGTACATCAGCACCCCGTGGCAGAGCACCACGTCGAAGCTGCCCGGCAGGAAGTGGACGCCGGTGTCCCGCCCGTCCCCCTCGACGATCCGCACCCGTTCCCGGATGCCCTCCGGCTCACCGGCCAGGGCCTGACGCGCGGCGGCGATCATCGTCGGTTCCCGCTCGACACCGGTCACCTGGTGCCCGAGCCGGGCCAGCCGCAGCGCCTGCGTGCCCTGGCCCATCCCCACGTCGAGCACCCGCAGCCGCTGCCCCACCGGGAACCGCCCGGCTATCTGCTCGTCGAGCTGCCGGGCGACCAGCTCCTGTCGTACCACGTCACGCAGCCCGCCGAGCCTGGTCAGCCAGGCCTGCGCCGCACCCCCGGAGAACGGCTCTGCGCTCAGGGCCGCTCTCCGCGCTTGACCTGCGGCTTGGGCAGCCGGAGCCGGCGCATCTGGAGGGAGCGCATCAGGCCGTAGGCGACGGCGCCCCGGCGGTTCTGGTCCGGGAAGCGCTCGGCCAGCCGCTTGCGCAGCCGGAAGCCGCTGACGGCCGCGTCCAGCACGATCAGCACGATCACGACCAGCCACAGCAGCAGCGCGATGTTCTTGATCGCCGTGTTGTTGACCACGCTCATGACCAGGATGACCACGGCCAGCGGCAGGAAGAACTCCGCCACGTTGAAACGCGAGTCGACCCAGTCACGGGCGAACCTGCGGACCGGGCCCTTGTCACGGGCCGGCAGGTACCGCTCGTCACCGGTGGCCAGGGCCTGGCGCTGCCGCTCCATGGCGGTGCGCCGCTCGTCGCGCTGACGCTTGGCGGCGTCCTTGCGCGTCGTCGGCGTGTTGGCCACGCTGCGGCGCTGGGACTGGGCCTCACTGCGCTTGGGCGTGGGCCTGCCCTTGGGGGCCTGCGGGTCACGGATCTGCTTGGAGTCGGTCAGCGCCTTGTCGGCGGGGGCCTTCTCGTCCTTGGCACGGCTACGGAACACAAAACCCAAGGGTACGGGGTGCCGGGGTGTGGGCCCTAGCGCGGTGGGGAACGATCCCGCAACGCCAGTCGTCTCCATGGGGGACAGAGGGGACGTTGCAGACGGTTCACTCCGGGGAGGCTCTCCTACCTGTGCCGGAGCGGACCCGACCGCAGTCGTCCTTGGGGATGAGCGCATCGGTCCCCGAACAGTGCGGTAATGGACGCAGGGCCCGTACTGTGGGTTCTGTCGCAGGATCGGTGAGCTGGAGTCCGTCAGAAGGGGGCGCGCGAAGCCCATGAGCGGTGTCATGAAGCGTATGGGGATGATCTTCCGCGCGAAGGCGAACAAGGCCCTGGACAGGGCCGAGGACCCGCGCGAGACCCTCGACTACTCGTACCAGAAGCAGCTGGAGCTGCTGCAGAAGGTCCGCCGCGGCGTCGCCGACGTGGCGACCAGCCGCAAGCGCCTCGAACTCCAGCTGAACCAGCTCCAGCAGCAGTCCACCAAGCTGGAGGACCAGGGCCGCAAGGCGCTCGCCCTCGGCCGTGAGGACCTCGCCCGCGAGGCGCTCTCCCGCCGCGCCGCCCTCCAGCAGCAGGTGACCGACCTGGAGACGCAGCACGCCACCCTCCAGGGCGAGGAGGAGAAGCTCACCCTCGCGGCCCAGCGGCTGCAGGCCAAGGTGGACGCCTTCCGCACCAAGAAGGAGACCATCAAGGCCACCTACACCGCCGCCCAGGCGCAGACCCGCATCGGCGAGGCCTTCACGGGCATCTCCGAGGAGATGGGCGACGTCGGCCTCGCCATCCAGCGCGCCGAGGACAAGACGCAGCAGCTCCAGGCCCGCGCCGGCGCCATCGACGAACTCCTCGCCTCCGGTGCCCTCGACGACCCGACCGGCACGGCCAAGGACGACATCGCCGCCGAGCTGGACCGCATCTCCGGTGGTACGGATGTGGAGCTGGAACTGCAGCGGATGAAGGCCGAGCTCGCCGGCGGCTCGCCCCAGCAGGCGATCGAGGGCGGCACCGGTCAGGGCGGGCAGGCGCAGCAGCCGCAGGGCACCCCACGCTTCGACAAGCAGTAGCCGACGCCTGGAGGGCGACATGGCCGACATGGTCGTGAGGATCATGGGGGAGGGCCAGGTGAGGCTGGCGGACAGCCACCTCACCGAGCTGAACAAGCTGGACGACGAGCTCCTCACCGAGATCGAGTCCGGCGACGAGGCAGCCTTCCGCCGCACCCTGACCGCCCTCCTGGACAAGGTCCGGGACCTGGGCGCACCGCTCCCCGACGACGCCCTGGAACCCTCCGACCTGATCCTCCCGTCCCCGGACGCGACCCTGGAGGAGGTCCGGGCACTGCTCCGGGACGACGGGCTCATTCCGGGCTGACGGTAGGAGAACAGCCCGTCCGGCGTTCGAGGGCGAGGCCGGCAGGCCGAAGCGGGATCCGGGTGCGGCAGCCCCCGACGGCGGTGCCCGCAGCGGGCCGAGCCGACAGTTCCGGCCCGCACGAACCGCCCGTACTGTTCACACCGTGAGCACTCTCGAAAGAGCCCGCTGCAGAGCCGGCGCCCATCCACTCGCCGTGGACGCGGTCATCGCCGCGGGTGCCCTCGTCTGCATGGTCGTGAGCTCTTTCGCCGCCCCGCAGAGCGCACACGGCGTCGCCTGGGGCATCCGCGTCCCGGCCCCCCTCAGCCTGGCCCTGATGACGCTGGCCGCCGCCGCCCTGGTCTTCCGCCGCCGCGCCCCGAAGACGGTCCTGGCCGTCACCGGCGCCGCCTCCCTCGTGGAGTGCGTCACCGGCGACCCCCGCGCCCCCGTCGCGATGGCGGCCGTGATCGCCCTGTTCACCGTCGCCGTCACCACCGACCGCCGCACCACCCTGCGGGCCGGGCTGCTCACCATGACCGTGCTGACCACCGCCGCGATGGTCGCGGGCCCGCTGCCCTGGTACGCCCAGGAGAACCTCGCGATCTTCGCCTGGACCGGCATCGGCGCCACCGCCGGGGACGCCGTCCGCAGCCGGCGCGCGGTCGTCCAGGCCATCCGCGAGCGTGCCGAGCGCGCCGAGCGGACCCGTGAGGAGGAGGCCCGCCGCCGGGTCGCCGAGGAGCGGCTGCGCATCGCCCGGGACCTGCACGACGTGGTCGCCCACCACATCGCCCTGGTCAACGTGCAGGCGGGAGTCGCCGCGCACGTCATGGACAAGCGGCCCGACCAGGCCAAGGAGGCGCTCGGGCACGTCCGCGAGGCCAGCCGGTCCGCGCTGAACGAACTGCGCGCCACCGTCGGTCTGCTCCGCCAGTCCGACGATCCCGCGGCGCCGACCGAGCCCGCCCCGGGCCTGCACCTCCTCGACGAACTCGCCGACACCTTCCGCAACGCCGGCCTCCCGGTCGAGGTCGCGCGCGCCGACCAGGGCACCACCGCGCCCGCCGCCGTCGACCTGGCCGCCTACCGGATCATCCAGGAGGCCCTGACCAACGTGCAGAAGCACGCCGGACCCGACGCCAAGGCCGAGGTGAGCGTCGTACGCGTGGGACCGCACATCGAGGTCACCGTCCTCGACAACGGCTCCGGCGAGGACACCGCCCCCGAGGCCGGCGGCGGCCACGGCCTGCTCGGCATGCGCGAGCGCGTCACGGCCCTGCGCGGCACCCTCACCACCGGCCCCCGCTACGGCGGCGGCTTCCGCGTCCATGCGATCCTGCCGGTCAAGACCGACGCCGACGACCGTACGAGCGGTCGTTCCAAGGGCCGTACGGCCGCCCTGGGGGATTCCGCATGACGATCCGTGTCCTGCTCGCCGACGACCAGGCACTGCTGCGCAGCGCGTTCCGGGTGCTCGTCGACTCCGAGTCCGACATGGAGGTGGTCGGCGAGGCTTCCGACGGTGCCGAGGCGGTGCGGCTGACCAAGGAGCGCGCGGCCGACGTCGTCCTGATGGACATCCGGATGCCGGGCACGGACGGACTGGCCGCCACCCGGCGGATCAGCGCCGACCCCTCGCTCGCCCACGTCCGGGTCGTGATCCTGACGACCTTCGAGGTCGACGACTACGTCGTCCAGGCGCTGCGCGCGGGCGCCTCCGGCTTCCTCGGCAAGGGCAGCGAACCCGAGGAACTCCTCAGCGCCATCCGGCTGGTCGCCGGCGGTGAGGCGCTGCTCTCCCCGACGGCCACCAAGGGCCTGATCGCCCGCTTCCTGGCCCAGGGCGACCTCGGCGACGACGGCCGCGACCCGGCCCGCACCGAGCGGCTCGACGCGCTCACCTCACGGGAGCGCGAGGTCCTGGTCCAGGTCGCCGGCGGGCACTCCAACGACGAGATCGCCGAGCGCCTGGAGGTCAGCCCGCTGACCGTGAAGACGCACGTCAACCGGGCCATGGCCAAGCTGGGCGCGCGGGACCGGGCGCAGCTCGTGGTGATCGCCTACGAGTCGGGACTGGTCCGCCCGCGGATGGAGTGAACTCCACCCGGCCGTACTGCGGCGGGAGTACGGCAGGGTGGAACGGGACCCAGGGCTTACTCGTCCCGACGCTGTACGCGATGCTCGAACTCCGCAAGGAGCGCCGGGTGCAGAAGCGCGCGGCGAAGAAGGGCGCGGCGGAGAAGAGCGCGGCGGAGAAGAGCGGCGAGAAGGCCGAGGAACCGGCGCCGGCCGGGGTGTGACCGGCTGAACCGCGGCGGGGGGGGGGCCGCCCCCCCACGGACCGCCGCCCCCCGCCGCGCGGGTGCGCGCGGGCAAGCCCGCCCCCCCGCCGGAGCCGCGGGGCGCGGGGGGCCGCCGCGCCG
>NZ_JBFAXI010000125.1:0-20937 GCF_040680735.1 Streptomyces sp. NPDC051987
GACACCGTCGAAGCGGCGGCACCCCTGGCCGGGTGCCGCCGCTTCGACGTACGCGGGAGTTCTCAGACGTTGAACCCGAGTGCCCGGAGCTGCTCGCGCCCGTCGTCGGTGATCTTGTCGGGGCCCCACGGGGGCATCCAGACCCAGTTGATGCGCAGTTCGTTGACGATGCCGTCCGTGGCGGACTTGGCCTGGTCCTCGATGACATCGGTCAGCGGGCAGGCCGCCGAGGTCAGGGTCATGTCGACGGTGGCGATGTTCGCGTCGTCGATGTGGATGCCGTAGATCAGGCCGAGGTTGACGACGTCGATGCCGAGTTCGGGGTCGACGACGTCCATCAGGGCCTCGCGGAGCTCTTCCTCCGAGGCGGGCTTCATCTCAGCGGTGTCGGTCATGCCGTCTTCCTTTCGGCGTCGGCCGCGCCCCCCAGGGCCTGCGCCGTCGCGTCCTTCCACGCCATCCAGCTCAGGAGGGCGCACTTGACCCGGGCGGGGTACTTGGAGACACCGGCGAACGCGACCGCGTCCTCCAGGACGTCCTCCATCGCGTCGTCGGGCTCCAGCCGGCCCTTGGACTGCATCAGCTCCAGGAAGGTCTCCTGGATGTTCCGTGCGTCCGCGAGGTCCTTGCCGACCAGCAGTTCGTTCAGCACGGAGGCCGAGGCCTGGCTGATGGAGCAGCCCTGGCCCTCGTAGGAGACGTCCTCGATCGTCGTGCCGTCGTACTTCACTCGGAGGGTGATCTCGTCGCCGCACGTCGGGTTCACATGGTGCACCTCGGCGTCGCCGTCCCTCAGACCACGCCCGTGCGGGTTCTTGTAGTGGTCCAGGATGACTTCCTGGTACATCGAATCCAGCTTCACGACGACAGACCTCGCTTCCCATTACACAGCACGGCTCAGCTCACGCCCTTCAGCCGAAGAAGTTCCGTACGTGCTCCAGGCCCTCGACCAGAGCGTCGATCTCGGCCGGAGTGGAGTACAGATAGAACGACGCTCGCGTGGTCGCAGGAATTCCGTACCGCAGGCAGACGGGCCGCGCGCAGTGGTGGCCGACGCGGACCGCGATGCCCTGCTCGTCGAGGACCTGGCCCACGTCGTGCGGGTGGATGTCCCCGAGGGTGAAGGAGATCGCGGCGCCCCGGTCCTCGGCCGTGGTGGGGCCGATGATCCTCAGGTCCGGGACCTGCTGGAGCCGCTGCACCGCGTACTCGGTCAGCGCGTGCTCGTGGGCGAGGATCTTGTCCATGCCGATGGCGTTCAGGTAGTCGATCGCCGCGCCGAGGCCGACCGCCTGGGCGATCGGCGGGGTGCCCGCCTCGAACTTGTGGGGCGCCGGGGCGTACGTCGACGAGTGCATCGACACGGTCTCGATCATCTCGCCGCCACCGAGGAACGGCGGGAGGTCCTCCAGCAGCTCCTGGCGGCCCCAGAGGACGCCGATGCCGGTCGGGCCGCACATCTTGTGGCCGGTGAAGGCCACGAAGTCGGCCTGCAGGGCCTGCACGTCCAGCGGCATGTGGGGCGCGGCCTGGGAGGCGTCGATGCAGACGAGGGCGCCGACCTCCTGGGCGCGGCGCACTATCGCCTCGACCGGGTTGACCGTGCCCAGGATGTTGGAGACCAGCACGAAGGAGACGATCTTCGTCTTCTCGGTGATGACCTCGTCGATGGTGGACAGGTCGAGGCGGCCGTCGTCGGTGAGGCCGAACCACTTCAGCTTCGCGCCGGTGCGCTGCGCGAGCAGCTGCCACGGCACGATGTTGGAGTGGTGCTCCATCTCCGTGATGACGATCTCGGTCTCGTGGTCCACCCGGTAGGGCTCGTCGGCCCAGCCGAGCATGTTCGCCACGAGGTTCAGCGACTCGGAGGCGTTCTTGGTGAAGATCACCTCGTCGCGGCTGGGCGCGTTGACGAACTCGGCGACCTTGTCGCGCGCGCCTTCGTACAGCGCCGTGGCCTCCTCGGCGAGCACATGCACACCGCGGTGGACGTTGGCGTTGTGGCGCTCGTAGTACTCGCTGAGGACGTCCAGTACCTGGCGCGGCTTCTGGCTGGTCGCCGCGTTGTCCAGGTACACGAGCTTCTTGCCGTCGTGGACCAGACGGTCCAGGACGGGGAAGTCCTTGCGGATCGCCTCGGTGTCGAGGAGGCCCGGCAGCTGTGTCACTCGGATGCCCCACCCTTCGTGTAGGCCTCGTAGCCCTCGTTCTCCAGCTTGTCCGCGAGCTCGGGACCGCCGGACTCGACGATGCGGCCGCCGGCGAACACGTGGACGTGGTCGGGCTTGATGTAGCGCAGGATGCGCGTGTAGTGCGTGATCAGCAGGGTGCCGACCTCGCCGGTCTCGCGGACGCGGTTGACGCCCTCGGAGACGATGCGAAGGGCGTCGACGTCGAGGCCGGAGTCGGTCTCGTCGAGGATCGCGATCTTCGGCTTGAGCAGTTCGAGCTGGAGGATCTCGTGGCGCTTCTTCTCACCGCCGGAGAAGCCCTCGTTGACGTTGCGCTCGGCGAAGGAGGGGTCGATGGAGAGCCGCTCCATGGCCTCCCGGACCTCCTTCACCCAGGTGCGCAGCTTGGGGGCCTCGCCGCGGATGGCGGTGGCGGAGGTCCGCAGGAAGTTGGAGACGGAGACACCCGGGACCTCGACCGGGTACTGCATCGCCAGGAACAGGCCCGCGCGGGCGCGCTCGTCGACGGACATCTCCAGGACGTCCTCGCCGTCGAGCAGCACGGTGCCGCCGGTGACCGTGTACTTCGGGTGACCCGCGAGGGAGTAGGCGAGGGTCGACTTGCCGGAGCCGTTGGGGCCCATGATGGCGTGCGTCTCGCCCTGCTTCACGGTCAGGTCGACGCCCTTGAGGATCTCCTTCGTGGCGTTGTCGGCCTCGACGGTGACGTGCAGGTCTCGGATTTCAAGCGTTGCCATGGATAGCCTCAGGACTCCTGGGTGAGGGAGACGAGCACGTCGTCCCCTTCGATCTTTACGGGGTATACGGGGACGGGGCGCGTGGCCGGGAGGCCGGACGGCTTGCCGGTGCGCAGGTCGAAGCTGGAGCCGTGCAGCCAGCACTCGATCTGGCAGTCCTCCACCTCGCCCTCGGAGAGCGAGACGTTTGCGTGGGAGCAGATGTCGTGGATGGCGAACACCTCCCCCTCGGTCTTCACCACCGAGACGGGCGTGCCGTCGAGTTCCACCCGCTTCGGGGTGTCCTCCTCCAGCTCGCTCAGCCCGCAGGCGCGTACGAACGCGGTCGAGGTCATGCGACCGAGGCCTCCAGCTCCTCCTCGATCTTGGCGAGCAGGCGCTCCTCGATGTCGGCGACACCGATCTGCTGGACCAGCTCGGCGAAGAAGCCGCGGACGACGAGGCGGCGGGCCTCGTGCTCCGGGATGCCGCGGGCCATCAGGTAGAAGAGCTGCTCGTCGTCGAAGCGGCCGGTGGCGGAGGCGTGGCCGGCGCCGACGATCTCGCCGGTCTCGATCTCCAGGTTCGGCACCGAGTCGACGCGCGCGCCGTCCGTGAGGACCAGGTTGCGGTTCATCTCGTAGGTGTCGGTGCCCTCGGCCTTGGCTTCGATGAGGACGTCACCGATCCACACCGCGTGCGCGTTGTCGCCCTGGAGCGCGCCCTTGTAGGCGACGTTGGACTTGCAGTGCGGGGTGTTGTGGTCGACCAGCAGGCGGTGCTCCTGGTGCTGCCCGGCGTCGGTGAAGTACAGGCCGTACAGCTCGGCCTCGCCGCCGGTGCCGGCGTAGGAGACGCGCGGGTGCAGTCGTACGACGTCGCCGCCGAAGGTGACGACCACGGACCTGAAGGTGGCGTCCCGGCCGACCAGCGCGTTGTGCTGGGCCACGTGGACGGCCTTGTCGTCCCAGTCCTGGACGGAGACGACGGTCAGCTTGGCGCCGTCGCCGAGGACGTACTCGACGTTGGCCGCGGTGACCACGTCACCGGTGTGGTCGATGACGACGACGGCCTCGGCGAAGGCGCCCAGCTCGATCAGCTGGTGGCCGTAGGCGACCCCGCCCTGGCCGTGCACGTTGATCCGGATCGGCTCGGTGAGCACCGTCTCCTTGGGGACGGTGACCACGCCGGCCTGCTCGAAGGCGGAGTACGCCTGGGCGGCCACCCGGTCCACCGGGGTGCCGGCCCGGCCGAGCCGGGGGTCGTCGCGGCCGACCAGCTCCACGGTGACGCCCTCGGGGGCCTCCACCGCGACCTTCAGGCTGTCGCCGGACGCGACCGCCGTGCCGTCGTGCAGCCCGCGCAGGCGCTCCAGCGGGGTGAACCGCCACTCCTCCTCGCGGCCGTGCGGGACCGGGAAGTCCGCGACGTCGAAGGACGGGGGCGCGCTCATGCGCGTGGCGACGGTCGACTCGGCGGCCACCGCGATGGCGCCGGCGGTGGTGGAGCCCACCGGGGAGTTCTGAGCCTCAGCCATGGCTGTCGTAGTGCTCGCTTTCGGAAATCGGGTGTGGCGTGGCGGTCGGGCGGTGGTCGTCAGCCGACCGCGCCTTCCATCTGGAGCTCGATCAGCCGGTTGAGTTCGAGGGCGTACTCCATGGGCAGCTCCTTGGCGATCGGCTCGACGAAGCCACGCACGATCATGGCCATCGCCTCGTCCTCGCTGAGGCCGCGGCTCATCAGGTAGAAGAGCTGGTCCTCGGAGACCTTGGAGACCGTCGCCTCGTGGCCCATGGACACGTCGTCCTCGCGGACGTCGACGTACGGGTAGGTGTCCGAGCGAGAGATGGTGTCGACGAGCAGCGCGTCGCACAGCACGTTCGACTTGGCGCCCGGGGCGCCCTCGCCGATCTCGATGAGACCCCGGTAGGAGGTGCGGCCGCCGCCGCGCGCCACCGACTTGGAGACGATGTTGGAGGACGTGTTCGGGGCCATGTGGACCATCTTGGCGCCGGCGTCCTGGTGCTGGCCCTCGCCCGCGAAGGCGATGGAGAGGGTCTCGCCCTTGGCGTGCTCGCCCATCAGGTAGACGGCCGGGTACTTCATCGTCACCTTGGAGCCGATGTTGCCGTCGATCCACTCCATGGTGGCGCCCTCGTAGGCGACGGCGCGCTTGGTGACCAGGTTGTAGACGTTGTTCGACCAGTTCTGGATGGTCGTGTAGCGACAGCGGGCGTTCTTCTTGACGATGATCTCGACGACCGCGGAGTGCAGGGAGTCCGACTTGTAGATCGGAGCGGTGCAGCCCTCGACGTAGTGCACGTAGGCACCCTCGTCGACGATGATCAGGGTCCGCTCGAACTGGCCCATGTTCTCCGTGTTGATGCGGAAGTACGCCTGGAGCGGGATCTCGACGTGCACGCCCTTCGGCACGTAGATGAAGGAGCCGCCGGACCACACGGCCGTGTTCAGCGCGGCGAACTTGTTGTCACCGGCCGGGATGACGGTGCCGAAGTACTCCTTGAAGAGCTCCGGGTGCTCCTTCAGGGCGGTGTCGGTGTCGAGGAAGATGACGCCCTGCTCCTCCAGGTCCTCACGGATCTGGTGGTAGACGACCTCCGACTCGTACTGGGCGGCGACACCGGCGACCAGGCGCTGCTTCTCCGCCTCCGGGATGCCCAGCTTGTCGTAGGTGTTCTTGATGTCCTCGGGCAGGTCCTCCCAGGACTCCGCCTGCTTCTCCGTGGAGCGCACGAAGTATTTGATGTTGTCGAAGTCGATGCCGGAGAGGTCGGAGCCCCAGTTCGGCATGGGCTTCTTCTCGAAGAGCTTGAGGCCCTTGAGGCGCAGCCTGGCCATCCACTCCGGCTCGGACTTCTTGCCGGAGATGTCGAGGACGACCTCCTCGCTCAGGCCGCGCCTGGCGGAGGCACCGGCCACGTCGGAGTCGGCCCAGCCGTATTCGTACTTGCCCAGGCCTTCGAGCTCGGGGTGGGCAGTCTCCGTGGGGAGCGTCATGCGGGGTTCCTCCCGGCCGTGCTTGCAGATGCGTCAGTGGAAGTCGTGGAGATCTTTGGGATGAACGTCGTGCAGACGCCGTCGCCGTGCGCGATGGTCGCCAGCCGCTGGACGTGCGTTCCGAGCAGCTCGGCGAAGATCTCCGTCTCCGCCTCGCACAGCTGGGGGAACTGCTCGGCGACATGGGCGACCGGGCAGTGGTGCTGGCACAGCTGCTCGCCGACCGGTGCGCTGCGCGCCGTTGCAGCGTACCCGTCCAGGCTCAGGGCCTTGGCCAGCGCTTCGGTGCGCTCGTCGGGGCTCACGCTCTCGATCGCCCTGCGGTAGGCGTTCGCCTGGGCGGTGATCCGGGCCCGCGCGAAGGCGGCGACCGCCTCCTGGCCGCCTCCCTGCTCGGCGATCCAGCGCAGCGCGTCGGCGGCCAGTTTGTCGTACGACTGGTCGAAGGCGTCACGGCCGCAGTCGGTGAGGGCGAAGATCTTGGCGGGCCGGCCGCGCGTCCGCGTGCCGTACACCCGCTGCTCGCGCGCCTCCACGACGTCGTCGGCGACCAGCGCGTCCAGATGCCGGCGTACGGCCGCCGGGGTCAGGCCCAGGCGTCCGGCCAGCTCCGTGACGGTCGACGGTCCGTGGTCCAGGATCGACCGCGCGACCCGGTTGCGCGTCGAGCGCTCTCCGGTCGCGAGCTCTTCCTGCGCGGCCCCCGTGGGGGTCTCGCAGGCGGTCTCCCGAGCCTCGCCGACGTTTTTCACAACACCATTGTTGCGTAATTCCTCAGAGGCAGGCAAGCGGCGTCCGGGCGACGCGACGGTGCCCTGCATCACTTAGGCATGCCTAACCCGATAGGGTCCCTGACCTGGGGAAACGATCTTTGATCGATCACCCCTTGGCCGATTCCGATCATCCCCGGTGCCACGGGGTGGCGGGCGGGCGGTCCCCTCCGCAACACTCCCTGACCATGCCCACACCCCCTCCGACCGGCCCTCTTGTCACACGGGACACCCTCGCCGAGCAGTTTCGCCTGCTGGGCGTCAGGACCGGCGAGACCCTCCTCGCGCACACCTCGCTCAGTTCCCTCGGCTGGGTGAACGGCGGAGCCGTGGCCGTCGTCCAGGCCCTCCTCGACGCCCTCGGTCCGGACGGCACCCTGGTGGTCCCCACCCAGACCGGCGACCTCTCCGACCCCGCGGTGTGGGGACATCCGCCGGTGCCCGAGGAGTGGTGGGCGGTGATCCGGGCGACCATGCCGCCGTACGACCCCCGGATCACCCCCAGCCGCGGGGTCGGCGTGGTCCCGGAGACCGTGCGGACCTGGCCCGGTGCCGTGCGCAGCGCCCACCCGCAGACCTCCTTCGCCGCCGTCGGCCCCCGCGCGGCGGAGCTCCTCGACGGCCACGCCCCGGAGTGCCGGCTCGGCGAGCGCAGCCCGCTGGCGCGGCTGGAGAAGCTGCACGCGCGCGTGCTCATGCTCGGCACCGGCTACGCCACCTGCACCAGCTTCCATCTCGCCGAGTACCGGATCCCGTCCCCGCGGGTGCGCGTCGGCCGCCCCGCGCCCGACGGCGGCTGGGAGGAGGTCACCGAGGTGTCGATCACCTCCGACCGCTTCGACGAACTCGGCCACGACTTCGAACGCGACCGCCCGGTGGTCGTCCGCGGCACGGTCGGCGCGGCCGGGGCCCGGCTCTTCCCGGTCGCGGAGGCCGTGGCCTACGCCGAGCGGTGGCTGGCCGTGCACCGCCCCCGTGAGGAGGAGATCTAGCACCCGGCCGTCCGGGTGACGGCGGCCGTCCCTAGACTCTGACACCATGCGAAGTGAGCCGGTGGTCCAGGTTCGGGACCTGGTGAAGCGGTACGGCGCCAAGACCGCTGTGGACGGTCTCGCGCTGACCGCGGAGGCGGGCGTGACGGCCGTGCTCGGCCCCAACGGGGCGGGCAAGACGACCACGATCGAGACCTGTGAGGGGTACCGCAGGCCGGATTCCGGCACGGTGCGCGTCCTGGGCCTCGATCCGGTACGGCAGTCCGCCGAGCTGCGTCCCAGAGTCGGCGTGATGCTCCAGTCCGGGGGCGTCTACTCGGGCGCCCGCGCCGACGAGATGCTGCGGCACGTGGCGAAGCTGCACGCGCATCCGCTGGACGTGGACGCGCTGATGGAGCGGCTGGGCCTCGGCAGCTGCGGCCGCACGTCCTACCGCCGTCTCTCCGGCGGCCAGCAGCAGCGCCTCGCGCTCGCCATGGCCGTGGTCGGCCGCCCGGAGCTGGTCTTCCTCGACGAGCCGACGGCCGGCCTCGACCCGCAGGCCCGCCGCGCGACCTGGGACCTCGTCCGGGACCTGCGCACCGACGGCGTCTCGGTCATCCTCACCACCCACTACATGGAAGAGGCCGAGCAGCTCGCCGACGACGTCGCCATCATCGACGCCGGGCGGGTGATCGCCCAGGGCACCCCCGAGGAGCTGTGCAAGGGCGGCGCCGAGAACACCCTGCGCTTCACCGGCCGCCCCGGCCTCGACGTCGGCTCGCTGCTCAAGGCCCTGCCGGCCGACTCCACGGCCGCCGAGCTGACCCCGGGCTCCTACCGGGTCGTCGGCAAGGTCAACCCGCAACTGCTGGCGACGGTGACCTCGTGGTGCGCCCAGCACGGCGTCATGCCCGACCGCATCTCGGTCGAGCGGCACACCCTGGAGGACGTCTTCCTGGAGCTGACCGGCAAGGAGCTGCGCTCATGACCACCGCGACCGGCACCTACACCCCCGAGCCGGGAGCCGCCCCGCTCCCCCGCATGATCGCGGCGCAGGCGGCCCTGGAGACGAGGATGCTGCTCCGCAACGGCGAGCAGCTGCTGCTGACGGTGGTGATCCCCACCCTCCTGCTCGTGCTCTTCAGCTCGGTGGACGTCGTCGACACGGGCAAGGGGAAGGCGGTCGACTTCCTGGCCCCCGGCATCCTCGCCCTCGCCGTCATGTCCACGGCCTTCACCGGCCAGGCCATCGCGACCGGCTTCGAGCGCCGCTACGGCGTCCTGAAGCGCCTCGCCGCCTCCCCGCTGCCCCGTTGGGCCCTGATGACGGCCAAGACCGCGTCGGTCCTGGTCACCGAGATCCTCCAGGTGATCCTCCTCACGGTGATCGCCCTCGCCCTCGGCTGGTCCCCGCACGGCAACCCGCTCGCCGTCCTGCTCCTGCTGGTCCTCGGCACGGCCGCCTTCTCCGGCCTCGGCCTGCTGATGGCGGGCACCCTCAAGGCGGAGGCCACCCTGGCGGCCGCCAACCTGGTGTTCCTGCTGCTGCTCGTGGGCGGCGGGGTCATCGTCCCGCTGGACAAGTTCGGCGGGGCCCAGGACGCACTCGGCCTGCTGCCCATCTCGGCCCTGTCCGACGGCCTCCGGGACGTCCTCCAGCACGGGTCGGCCATGCCGTGGGCCGACCTCGGGATCCTCGCGGTCTGGGCGGTGCTGGCGCTGGGAGCGGCGGGCCGGTTCTTCCGCTGGGAGTGACGCCCGGCGCCGCGGCGGAGCGACGGGCCTGCGCCGCCACGACCGAGCCCGACCCTCGTGAACGCGTGCACAAGCGGCCCCCTACCATGGTTCCCGTGCCAAAGCTGACCCCCGCCTACCTCGTAGCGGCGTTGCGCAACCCGCTCGCCTTCATCGCCGACCGCTGGACGCCGGATCCCCGGACCGTCCGGCGGGCGGCTCTCGCCGCGCTCGTCATGTCGGTGGTCATCGTGGTCACCGGCGGCGCGGTGCGGCTCACCGGCTCCGGTCTGGGCTGCCCGACCTGGCCCGAGTGCACCTCCGGCTCGCTGACCCCGACCGACGCGCTGAGCTACCACAGCGCCATCGAGTTCGCGAACCGCATGCTGACCTACGTGCTGTGCGCGGCGGTCGGCTGGGCGATCATCGCCGCCCGGTCGCAGAAGCCGTACCGGCGCGGTCTGACCCGGCTGGGCTGGGCGCAGTTCTGGCTCGTGATGAGCAACGCGATCCTTGGCGGCATCGTGGTGCTGGTGGGTCTGAACCCGTACACCGTGGCCGCCCACTTCCTGCTGGCGACGGCTCTGATCACGGTCGCCACCTTGATGTGGCAGCGCACCCGGGAGGGGGACGGCGCGCCACGTCCGCTGGTCGGCCGGGCCGTGCTGCAGCTGGTGTGGGCCCTGGTGGGCGTGTCGCTGCTGCTCATCGCCGCGGGCACGGTGGTGACCGGCGCGGGACCGCACCCGGGCGACTCCGGCGACGTCGAGCGCATCGACGTCAGCTGGTCGGGCGTGGCCGAGCTGCACGCGGTGTTCGCCTGGATCGTGGTGTCGCTGACCTTCGCGCTGTGGTTCTTCCTCAAGGGCGTCGGCGCGCCCCAGGGGCCGCGGGACCGCGTCCGGGACCTGTTCCTGATCCTGCTCGGTCAGGGCGTGATCGGGTACGTCCAGTACTTCACGCACCTGCCCACGGTCCTGGTCGGCCTGCACATGTTCGGTTCCTGCCTGGTGTGGATCGGCGTGCTGCGCGTCCTGCTGTCGCTGCGGGAACGCGCCGATGTCACGGCCGAGGTGCCCGCTCAGGCGTACGACGCCGTGAACACGTCGATCGCCGGTCCCAGGTAGTCCCGGGGTCAGCCGGGCCCGCCGCGCCCTCCACTCCTCGGTGGGCGCGGCGGGACGCGGGTCGTAACGGCGGCTTCGGACGTAGCGCGGCGAGCGGCAGCGCGCGCAGCCTGGCGTGCGCCGCGGCGATCCGCCAGACGACGGCGGGCGTCACGGGCCGGGCAGGACCGCGATCAGGTCGAGGTCGCTGCGGCCCTCCTGGTAGTCGTCGCCCCCGGCGAGCGAGCCGTGCGCCCAGACGGACACGGGGTCCACTGCCGACAGTTCGCGGACGAAGCGGGCCAGTGACGTCTCCGTTTCCATGGGCCCGGTCTGGACAGGTCAGTCCAGCGCGTACACGCGTTTCGCGTTTCCCGCCGCGATCAGTTCGGCCACGCGCTGGGCGTCGCCCAGGGACCAGGCGCCCTCCGCGACCCAGGTGCCGAGGACCCGGGCGAGGGATTCTCGGAACAGCCGGGCGCCGACCACGTGCAGCTCGGGCAGGCCGTGGGCGCCGCTGGAGAAGAGGATCTTGCCGAACGGGGCCAGTTCCAGGATCTCGGCGAGGACCGTCGCGGCGCGGGCACCGGTGCGCACCAGGGCGGCGCCCGAGTCGGCGTACACGTGCGGGAAGACGCCGGCGAGGTGGGCGGCGTGGCGGTGGTAGGGGTAGCCGTGCAGGAGGACCAGGTCGGTGCCGAGGCCCGCGGTGGCGCGGACGAAGTCGGTGAGCAGGACGGGGTCGGTGCGGTCGATCCGGGCACCGGGTTCGCCGAGGCCGGCGTGCAGCTGGAGGGGGAGGCCGGAGGCCACGGCGATCCACAGCAGGTGCCGCAGCAGGACCGGGTCGGTGAGCTCGCCGCCGACGCGGCGGCCCGCCAGCCACCGGCCGGCCGCGCCGCGCACCTCGCCGGGGCCGGGGGGTTCGGGGGCCAGCGCCAGGCCGTGGCGGAGACCGGCGACGGAGGTGAAGGCGACCGCGTTCGCCGCCGCGCCGTGCACGGACTCGGCGAGGTTGGCGAGGAAGGACTCGACGGTGCCGGAGGTGTCGGCGACCTGCTCGGCGAGGAGTTCCAGGCGGACGATCTCGCGGGCCTCCGCGGCGCCGGTCGAGGCGACCTCGGCGGGGCCGGTGAGATCGCCGGGCAGGCCGGTGTCGACGAGGTAGGTGGTGATGCCGCTGCCGCGCAGGAGCCGTCGGCCGGTCTCCAGGACGCCGAGTTCGCGGCGCCGGGCCAGGTAGCGGGCCGGCGCGCAGTGGGGTTCCAGGCCGAGGAGCGGAGGGCACCAGCGCCGTACCGCGAAACCGGTCTGGGTGTCGAAGAGGGTGGTGCCGGGCGCCGGGGGGCCTTCGGTGCGGGCGAGTTGGGCCTCGAAGGTGCCGAGGCCGAGCTCCGTACGGAGGACGCCGTGGCAGTACTGGTCCACCAGGGACGGCGTGTCGATCATCCGGGCTCCCCGTGGACGACGGTTGCTTGACCGTCTTAACGGGTGAACCGGGACGGAGGTCGCGGTGTGCGGTCGCCCTTCGGCCACGGGCCGGTGTGGGCTGGTCGCGCCCACGCGGCGGAGCCGCATGTCAGACACAGCCCCGCGACCCTGAAACGGGGCGCTTGTTCAGCCGCCGATCTGGATGCCGGCCATGCGCTTCCACTCGTACGGGCCCGTCGTCACCTTGGCCGCGAACTCGCCGTCGAAGGACTCGTGGACCGTGATGCCGGACTTGGCGACGGCCTGTTCGGCGATCTCGTACGCGGGGGCCACCAGGTCGCCCCAGGCGCCGTCCGCGCCGACGAGGACGACGCGGGCGCCTCGTTCGCCGATGTAGGCCACCTGACCCTCGGCGCCGCCGTGGGCCTTGGCGAAGGTGTCGATCTCCTTGGCGAGGCGCGCGACCTTGCGCCCGGCCTTCTGGTCAACCTGCTGCGTGTCTGCCATGGACAGGATGCTACTCACGGGTAGCTGGACTGGCGAGGGCAGGGCGGTGTGACCTGCGTCAGCGCAGGAAGGGGTCGACCGCCACGGCCACGAAGAGCAGGGAGACGTAGGTGATGGACCAGTGGAACAGCCGCATCTCCTTGAGCTTCCCGCCGGTCACCTCGGCCTTGGCGCGGTTCTGCAGGGCGTGCGCCTCCCACAGCCACCAGCCACCCGCCACCAGGGCGACCAGCGTGTAGAACCAGCCGGTGTAGCCGAGCGGGGTGAGCAGCAGGGAAACGGCGACCATCACCCAGCTGTAGATGACGATCTGCTTGGCGACCACCTTGTTGGAGGCGACCACGGGCAGCATCGGCACGCCCACGCGCGCGTAGTCGTCCTTCACCTTCATGGACAGCGGCCAGTAGTGCGGCGGCGTCCAGAAGAACATGACGAGGAACAGGATGATCGGCGCCCACGACATGGAGTCCGTGACGGCCGACCAGCCGATGAGCACCGGCAGACAGCCCGCGATCCCGCCCCAGACGATGTTCTGCGAGGTACGGCGCTTGAGGATCATCGTGTAGACGACGACGTAGAAGAGGAGCGCTCCGAGTGACAGCCAGGCGCTCAGCCAGTTGACGGTGAGACCGAACAACAGCGTGGAGACGACCGCCAGGGTGATGCCGAAGGCGAGGCACTCGCGCGGGCTGACCATGCCGGTCACCAGCGGACGCTGTGACGTGCGGTCCATCAGCGCGTCGATGTCCCGGTCGATGTACATGTTCAGCGCGTTGGCGCCGCCCGCCGAGAGGTAGCCGCCGACGCAGGTGAGCAGCACCAGCGTCAGGTCGGGCACGCCCTGCTGCGCCAGGAACATCACCGGGACCGTGGTGATGAGCAGCAGCTCGATGATCCGTGGCTTGGTCAGCGCCACGAAAGCTTTGACACGGGCCCCGAACGGCCGGTGGCTCGGGCTCTCGCTCGCACCGAGCACCCCCTCCCCCAGTGCCTTAAGGGCCTGGGAGGTGCCCCCAGGACGGGATTCGACGGCCGTCACGCACACCCCTGACAGAGACTCCCAGCGAGCCCCGCCGTGTGAACTCACGGTAAAGGCTCGCGCGTACCACGCCACTTTAGACGTTGCCCATACCCCGACCTTCGCGGGGGTGGGGTCGTGTTGGCGGGCGTCTCGCAAGAGGGGTGGGGTGGCTCGATTGAGCAGTCAGATGAGCGGTTCCGTATTCATGTGCCGAATGCCTTCCCGGCCAGTCGGGAGGCGGATCCCCGAGAGTCCCGGCAGTCTGGAAACACTCGAAAAAACGCACGTCCTTACGGGGGTAGGCTCGACAGCGGCCGGTGGGCACCCAGTGCACCGGCAGCCGGTGTGGGCGTGTGCCCGTGGACCGGTAACCGAACATGTGGAGAGGAGCCCTGACTCAGGGTGAGCACCAAGCCGACCACCACAGACCTCGACTGGACCGAGTTGGACCAGCGGGCCGTCGACACCGCCCGCGTCCTGGCCGCCGACGCCGTACAGAAGGTCGGCAACGGCCATCCTGGTACGGCGATGAGCCTGGCGCCGGCCGCGTACACCCTCTTCCAGAAGGTGATGCGGCACGACCCGTCCGACCCCGACTGGGTGGGCCGCGACCGCTTCGTGCTGTCCGCCGGTCACTCGTCGCTGACCCTCTACACGCAGCTCTACCTGGCCGGCTTCGGCCTGGAGCTGGAAGACCTCGAAGCCTTCCGCACCTGGGGCTCGCAGACCCCCGGTCACCCGGAGTACGGCCACACCAGGGGCGTGGAGACCACCACCGGTCCGCTGGGCCAGGGTGTCGCCAACGCGGTGGGCATGGCCATGGCCGCCCGCTACGAGCGCGGTCTGTTCGACCCGGACGCGCCGCAGGGCGAGTCGCCGTTCGACCACTACATCTACTGCATCGCCGGTGACGGCTGCCTCCAGGAGGGCATCTCCGCCGAGGCGTCCTCGATGGCCGGCCACCAGAAGCTCGGCAACCTGATCCTGCTGTGGGACGACAACCACATCTCGATCGAGGGCGACACCGAGACGGCCGTCTCCGAGGACACCGTCAAGCGGTACGAGGCGTACGGCTGGCACGTGCAGCGGATCGCCCCGAAGCCGGACGGCGACCTGGACCCGCACGCCATCTACAACGCGATCGAGGCCGCGAAGAAGGTGACGGACAAGCCGTCCTTCATCGCGATGCGCTCGATCATCGCCTGGCCCGCCCCGAACGCGCAGAACACCGAGGCCGCGCACGGCTCGGCGCTGGGCGCGGACGAGGTCGCGGCCACCAAGCGCGTCCTCGGCTTCGACCCGGAGAAGAGCTTCGACGTCGCCGAGGAGGTCATCGCCCACACCCGGCAGGCCGGGGAGCGCGGCGCGGCGGCGAAGGCCGAGTGGGAGAAGTCGTTCCAGCTGTGGCGGGACAACAACGCCGAGCGGGCCGCCGACTTCGACCGCATCGCCGCGGGCGAGCTGCCCAAGGGCTGGGAGGAGAAGATCCCGGTCTTCGAGCCCGGCAAGGGCGTCGCGACCCGCGCGGCCTCCGGCAAGGTGCTCCAGGCCCTCGGCGCGGTCATCCCCGAGCTGTGGGGCGGCTCCGCCGACCTGGCCGGTTCGAACAACACGACGATCGACAAGGACAGCTCGTTCCTGCCGGCGGACAACCCGCTGCCGGGCGCGGACCCCTACGGCCGCACCATCCACTTCGGTATCCGCGAGCACTCCATGGCCGCGGAGATGAACGGCATCACCCTGCACGGCAACACCCGTGTCTACGGCGGTACGTTCCTCGTCTTCTCCGACTACATGCGCAACTCCGTGCGGCTGTCGGCGCTGATGCACCTGCCGGTGACGTACGTGTGGACCCACGACTCCATCGGCCTCGGCGAGGACGGCCCGACGCACCAGCCGGTCGAGCACCTCGCCTCGCTGCGCGCCATCCCGGGTCTGAACGTGGTCCGCCCGGCCGACGCCAACGAGACCGCGATCGCCTGGCGCGAGATCCTCAGGCGCTACACGAAGGTGTTCGGCAAGGGCGCCCCGCACGGCCTGGCGCTGACCCGCCAGGGCGTGCCGGTGTACGAGCCCAACGAGGACACGGCCAGGGGCGGTTACGTCCTCTTCGAGGCGTCGAACGGGGCCCCGGAGGTGATCCTCATCGCCACCGGTTCCGAGGTGCACGTCGCCGTCGAGGCGCGCGAGCGGCTGGAGGCCGACGGCGTGCCCACCCGGGTCGTGTCCATGCCGTGCGTGGAGTGGTTCGAGGAGCAGGACCAGGGGTACCGGGACAGCGTCCTGCCGCCGTCCGTCCGGGCGCGGGTGTCGGTCGAGGCGGGTATCGGTCTCACCTGGCACAAGTACGTGGGGGACGCCGGCCGCATCGTTTCCCTGGAGCACTTCGGTGCTTCGGCCGACGGCAAGGTGCTCTTCCAGGAGTTCGGCTTCACTGCCGAGAACGTGGCCGCCGTGGCCAGGGAATCCATCGCCGCCGCCCAGCGCTGACGCTCACATACGACCCGTAGGAGATGTAATTCCATGACAGACGCACTCAAGCGCCTCTCCGAGGAAGGCGTCGCGATCTGGCTGGACGACCTGTCGCGCAAGCGGATCACGTCCGGCAACCTCGCCGAGCTGATCGACCAGCAGCACGTCGTGGGCGTCACCACCAACCCGACGATCTTCCAGAAGGCGATCTCCCAGGGCGACGGCTACGACCAGCAGGTCTCCGACCTCGCCGCCCGCAAGGTGACCGTCGAAGAGGCGATCCGCATGATCACCACGGCGGACGTCCGCGACGCCGCCGACATCCTGCGCCCGGTCTTCGACGCGACCGACGGCCAGGACGGCCGTGTGTCGATCGAGGTCGACCCGCGCCTGGCGCACAACACCAAGGCGACCGTCGCCGAGGCCAGGCAGCTGGCCTGGCTGGTGGACCGCCCCAACACGCTCATCAAGATCCCGGCCACCGAGGCGGGTCTGCCGGCGATCGCCGAGGTCATCGGCCTGGGCATCAGCGTCAACGTCACGCTGATCTTCTCGCTGGAGCGTTACCGCAAGGTCATGGACGCCTACCTGACCGGCCTGGAGAAGGCCAAGGAGCGCGGCCTCGACCTGTCGCTGATCCGTTCGGTGGCGTCGTTCTTCGTGTCCCGGGTGGACACCGAGATCGACAAGCGCCTGAACGACATCGGCACCGACGAGGCCAAGGCGCTGCGCGGCAAGGCCGCCGTCGCCAACGCCCGGCTCGCCTACCAGGCCTACGAGGAGGTCTTCTCCTCCGACCGCTGGCAGGCGCTGGAGAACGCGGGCGCCCGCAAGCAGCGTCCGCTGTGGGCCTCCACCGGCGTGAAGGACCCGGCGTACAAGGACACCCTGTACGTCGACGACCTGGTGGCGCCGAACACGGTGAACACCATGCCGGAGGCCACCCTCTTCGCGGTCGAGGACCACGGCGAGATCACCGGCGACACGATCACCGGCACGTACGAGCAGGCCCGCGCCGACCTCGACGCTGTCGAGGCGCTCGGGATCTCGTACGACGACGTGGTCCAGGTACTGGAGGACGAGGGCGTCGAGAAGTTCGAGGCGTCCTGGAACGACCTGCTCAAGTCGACCCAGGCGGAGCTGGAGCGCCTGGCCCCCTCGGAGGGCTGACATCTTGTCAAGCAGCAACCCGCTGCGTGACCCCGCCGACCGACGGCTCCCGCGTATCGCGGGGCCGTCGGGCCTGGTCATCTTCGGCGTCACGGGCGACCTCTCCCGTAAGAAGCTCATGCCCGCCGTCTACGACCTCGCCAACCGGGGTCTGCTGCCGCCGGGCTTCTCCCTGGTCGGCTTCGCCCGCCGTGAGTGGGCCCACGAGGACTTCGCCGCCGAGGTCCACGACGCCGTCAAGGAACACGCCCGCACGCCGTTCCGGGAGGAGGTCTGGCAGCAGCTCATCCAGGGGATGCGCTTCGTCCAGGGCACCTTCGACGACGACGACGCGTTCGAGCGCCTGCGCTCCACCATCGAGGAACTGGACAAGGCGCAGGGCACGGGCGGCAACTTCGCCTTCTACCTGTCCGTCCCCCCGCGCTCCTTCCCGGTGGTCATCCAGCAGCTGAAGAAGCACGGCCTGGCCGACCAGTCCGGCGGCTCCTGGCGGCGCGCGGTCATCGAGAAGCCGTTCGGCCACGACCTGAAGTCGGCCGAGGAGCTCAACAAGGTCGTCCACGAGGTGTTCGAGCCGGAGCAGGTCTTCCGGATCGACCACTACCTCGGCAAGGAGACCGTCCAGAACATCCTGGCGCTGCGCTTCGCCAACACCATGTACGAGCCGATCTGGAACCGGTCCTTCGTGGACCACGTGCAGATCACCATGGCCGAGGACATCGGCATCGGCGGCCGCGCCGGCTACTACGACGGCATCGGCTCGGCCCGTGACGTCATCCAGAACCACCTCCTCCAGCTGATGGCACTGACCGCCATGGAGGAGCCGGCCTCCTTCGACGCGGACGCGCTGGCCGCGGAGAAGGAGAAGGTGCTCGGCGCGGTCCGGCTGCCCAAGGACCTCGGCACCTCGACCGTGCGCGGCCAGTACGCGGCCGGCTGGCAGGGCGGCGAGAAGGTCATCGGCTACCTCGAAGAGGACGGCATCAACCCCAAGTCGAAGACCGACACCTACGCCGCCGTGAAGCTCGGGATCGACAACCGCCGCTGGGCGGGCGTCCCCTTCTATCTGCGCACCGGCAAGCGGCTCGGCCGCCGGGTCACCGAGATCGCGGTGGTCTTCCAGCGGGCCCCGCACTCCCCCTTCGACACGACGGCCACCGAGGAACTCGGGCAGAACGCGATCGTCATCCGCGTCCAGCCCGACGAGGGCGTCACCGTCCGCTTCGGCTCCAAGGTGCCGGGCACGTCGATGGAGATCCGGGACGTGTCGATGGACTTCGCCTACGGCGAGTCCTTCACCGAGTCCTCGCCGGAGGCGTACGAGCGGCTGATCCTCGACGTGCTGCTCGGCGACTCCAACCTCTTCCCGCGCACGGAGGAGGTCGAGCTGTCCTGGAAGATCCTCGACCCGATCGAGGAGTACTGGGACACGCACGGCAGGCCCGCGCAGTACAAGTCCGGCACCTGGGGTCCGGCCGAGGCCGACGAGATGCTGGCACGAGACGGACGGAGCTGGCGCCGGCCATGAAGATAGACCTCACGGACACCACGGCCGGCAAGGTCAACAAGGCCCTGGTGCAGGGCCGCCGGGCCATCGGCACGCCCGCCGTGGGCATGGTGCTCACCCTCGTCATCGTCACCGACGAGGAGAACGCGTACGACGCCCTGAAGGCCGCCGGCGACGCCTCGCACGAGCACCCCTCGCGCACGCTGGTCGTCATCAAGCGCGTCTCCCGCTCCCCCCGCGACCGTACGGCGTCCCGCCTGGACGCCGAGGTCCGGGTGGGCGCGGACGCGGGCACCGGCGAGACGGTGGTGCTGCGGCTGTACGGCGAGGTCGCCGACCACGCCGACTCGGTCGTGCTGCCGCTGCTGCTGCCCGACGCGCCGGTCGTCGTCTGGTGGCCGGTGAACGCCCCGCTCGACCCGGCGAAGGACCCCCTGGGCGCCCTCGCCCAGCGCCGGGTCACCGACACCTACTCCTCCGAGCAGCCGGTGCGGGAGCTGGCCGCCCGCGCCGACGCCTACACCCCCGGCGACACGGACCTGTCCTGGACCCGGATCACGCCCTGGCGCTCGATGCTGGCGGCCGCCCTGGACCAGGTGGTCTGCGAGGTCAAGGCGGTGGAGGTGGAGGGCGAGGAGTTCAACCCGAGCTGCGAGCTGCTGGCGATGTGGCTCGCGGACCGGCTGGACGTCCCCGTCAAGCGCTCCCTCTCGGCCGGCCCCGGCCTGACCGCGGTCCGCCTGGCCACCAGCGAGGGCGGCATCGCGCTGGACCGCGCGGACGGCTCCCTCGCCACCCTGTCCATCGACGGTCAGCCGGACCGCGCGGTGGCGCTGAAGCGGCGCGACACGGCCGAGCTGATCGCGGAGGAACTGCGCCGGCTCGACCCGGACGACACCTATGCGTCGGCGCTGCGCTTCGGCGTGGACCGCCTGAACGCGTCGGCGGCAGCCCCGCCGGAACCGGCTCCGCCGGCTCAGGACACCGCCGCGGCGCCGGACCCCTCGCCCAAAGGAGAACCGGCACCCGACGCAGCAGCCCCCGAAGCCGCTGCCGAGGCTCCCACGACAGAAGCGGCACCGCAGGAAAGGGCGCCGCTGAAGAAGAGGGCGAAGACGACATGAGCACTCCCCAGCTGGTCGTGCACCGCGACAAGGAGCTGATGGCGCAGGCCGCCGCGGCCCGCCTGATCACGAAGATCGTGGACGCCCAGGCCTCCCGGGGCGAGGCGTCCGTGGTCCTCACGGGCGGCCGCAACGGCAACGGCCTGCTGGCGGCCCTCGCGGCCGCCCCGGCCCGCGACGCCATCGACTGGGGGCGGCTCGACCTGTGGTGGGGAGACGAGCGCTTCCTGCCCGAGGGCGACCCGGAGCGCAACGTCACCCAGGCCCGGGACGCCCTGCTCGACCAGGTTCCGGTGGACCCGAAGCGCGTGCACGCCATGCCCGCCTCGGACGGCCCCTGGGGCACGGACGTGGACGCGGCGGCCGAGGCCTACGCGGCGGAGCTGGCCGCAGCGGCCGACCCCGAGAACCACGGTCCGGTGCCGACCTTCGACGTCCTGATGCTGGGTGTCGGCCCGGACACCCACGTGGCCTCGCTCTTCCCGGAGCTCCCCGCGGTCCGCGAGACGGAACGCACGGTGGTGGGCGTGCACGGCGCCCCCAAGCCCCCGCCCACCCGCGTCTCCCTCACCCTTCCCGCCATCCGCTCGGCCCGCGAGGTCTGGCTCCTGGCGGCGGGTGAGGACAAGGCCGAGGCCGTCGCCATCGCCCTCTCGGGCGCGGGCGAGATCCAGGCCCCGGCAGCGGGCGCCCAGGGCCGCCGGCGCACCCTGTGGCTCCTGGACTCCACGGCGGCCTCCCAGCTGCCGCGGTCGCTGTATCCGCCGGCCTCGCCCTGACGAGGTACCGGAAAGAAACCCGTACGGCCTGGGCGGCCGTACGGGTTTCTTCATGACCGGAGCCGATCACGGGCCTAACGCCCGCGCAGCTCCCGGTACTTCGCCACCAGGGCCTTCGTGGAGGCGTCCAGGCCGGGGACGTCCGCGCCCTCCGTCAGGGCCGGTTCCACGCGCTTGGCGAGGACCTTGCCGAGTTCGACGCCCCACTGGTCGAAGGAGTCGATGTTCCAGACGGCGCCCTGGGTGAAGACCTTGTGCTCGTACAGCGCCACCAACTGGCCCAGGACGGACGGGGTGAGTTCCTTCGCGAGGATGGTCGTCGTGGGGTGGTTGCCCTGGAAGGTGCGGTGCGCCACCTGCTCCTCGGGGACACCCTCCGCGCGGACCTCGTCGGCGGTCTTGCCGAAGGCCAGCGC
>NZ_JBFAXI010000126.1:0-20782 GCF_040680735.1 Streptomyces sp. NPDC051987
CAGGCCCGCGGCACGCGCGCGTGCCTCCGGGTTGGTCCGGCGCCACTCCGCCTCCTCGGCCTCCTGGATGGCCCGGTCGACCGTGTGCATCCGGCCCTCGACCCTCGGGCGGGCGTCGCGCGGCACATGGCCGATGGCCTCCCACCGCTCGTTGATCGAGCGGAAGGCGGCCCGCGCGGCCTTCAGATCGGTGATCGGCAGGAGCTTCTCGGCCTCGGCGGCCAGCTCCTCCTTCAGCTTCAGGTTCTCCGTCTGCTCCGCGTCCCGCTCGGCGAAGGCCGAACCCCGCGCGGCGAAGAACACGTCCTGGGCGCCGCGGAAGCGGTTCCACAGGTCGTCCTCGTGCTCGCGCTGGGCGCGGCCGGCGGCCTTCCACTCGGCCATCAGCTCGCGGTAGCGGGCGGCCGTCGGACCCCAGTCCGTCGAGTCCGACAGCGACTCGGCCTCGGCGACCAGCTTCTCCTTGGCCTTGCGAGCGTCCTCGCGCTGGGCGTCGAGCTGGGCGAAGTGCGCCTTGCGGCGCTTGGAGAACGCCGACCTCGCGTGCGAGAAGCGGTGCCACAGCTCGTCGTCCGACTTGCGGTCCAGGCGCGGCAGGCCCTTCCAGGTGTCCACCAGGGACCGCAGCCGCTCACCGGCCGCCCGCCACTGGTCGGACTGGGCCAGCTGCTCCGCCTCGGCGACCAGGTCCTCCTTGGCCTGACGGGCCTCGTCGGACTGCTTGGCACGCTGCGCCCGGCGCTCCTCGCGGCGCGACTCCACGGTCTTCACCAGATCGCCGAGCCGGGTGCGCAGTGCCTCCAGATCTCCGACCGCGTGGTGCGCCTCCACCTGCTCGCGCAGGTGGTCGATGGCGGCCTGGGCGTCCTTCGCGGACAGGTCGGTGGTCTGTACTCGCTTTTCGAGGAGGCCGATCTCGACAACCAGGCCCTCGTACTTGCGCTCGAAGTAGGCCAGCGCCTCCTCAGGGGAGCCCGCCTGCCAGGAACCGACGACCTGCTCGCCGTCGGTCGTACGCACGTACACGGTCCCCGTCTCGTCGACGCGGCCCCACGGGTCGCTGCTCACAGCGCCTCCTCCACATGATGCCCGCGAGGGGCCTCAGCGCCCCCGGGCATCGTCCACAGTTTCGTCACGGCCAACATAGGCGACCGGCGGGTTGCCTGTCCGCATCCCGCGCGACCGAAATTTCGCAGTTGGTGGTCAGGATTTCGTGACCGTGGCCTTGTTGATCACAACCGTCGCGTTGGGGGCTCCGTCACCCTGACCGGTGCTCTCACCCGCGGCGGCGATCTTCTTCAGGACCTTCAGGCCGGCCGCGTCGATCGTGCCGAACGGGGTGTAGCTGGGCGGCAACTGGCTGTCCTGGTAGACCAGGAAGAACTGGCTGCCACCGCTGTGCTTCTGGCCCGTGTTGGCCATCGCGACCGTACCGGCCGGGTAGACACCGCCCTTCAGGCTTTTGTCCTTCAGGTTCTCGTCAGGAATCGTGTACCCCGGACCGCCGCTGCCGGTACCCGTCGGGTCGCCGCACTGCAGCACGTAGATGCCGTTGGTGGTGAGCCGGTGGCACTTGGTGTGGTCGAAGAAGCCCTGCGCGGCGAGGAAGTCGAACGAGTTCACCGTGTGCGGAGCCGCCGCCGTCTTGAGCGCGATGTCGATGTCGCCGCACGTCGTCGCCAGCTTCATCGTGTAGGCGGCCGACGTGTCGATCGTCATCGCCGGCTCCTTCTTCCAGCTGAGCTTCTTCACCGAGCCGGCCGCCGCCTTCTCGCACGGGTCCGGCGCCTTGCTGGGCGAGGCGGGGGCGCTGGGCGTCGTCTCGGAGCTGGCGTTCGCCTTGTCGTCGTTCTTCAGCACCCCGGTCGTGTACAGCGCGACACTGCCGATCACGATCACGCCGAGCACCGACGCGATCACGGAGTTGCGCATCCGTGCCTTGCGCCGCGCGCTGGTACGCCGCTGCTGCTGCCGCAAGAACTTCTCCCGGGCGAGCTGACGCCGCCGCTGCTCCTGGCTGACCACCGGGTTCTCTCCTCATGCGTGTCGTGTGTCGACCGGTACGCGTGCGTCCTGTGCGTTGTGTGAGCCGACTGCTGCGTGTAGCCCCGTACCGTATATGGGTTCGCTGAGGAAACGGCAGCGCCGGTAGGCTCTGGACCACAGCGTGCAGCCTCCCGAATCGACACAACGAAGGACGATCGTGCTCATTGCCGGGTTCCCCGCCGGGGCCTGGGGGACGAACTGTTATCTCGTCGCCCCCGCCGCCGGTGAGGAGTGCGTGATCATCGACCCCGGCCACGAGGCCGCCGAAGGCGTCGAGGAAGCACTGAGAAAGCATCGGCTCAAGCCCGTCGCCGTCGTCCTCACCCATGGCCACATCGACCACGTGGCCTCGGTCGTCCCCGTGTGCGGAGCGCATGACGTGCCGGCCTGGATCCACCCCGAGGACCGGTACATGCTGAGCGATCCCGCCAAGGGGATCGGCCGCTCCATCGGCATGCCGCTGCTCGGCGAGCTGACCGTGGGCGAGCCGGACGACGTCCTCGAACTGACCGACGGCGTGCGGCTGGAGCTGGCCGGACTGGAGTTCTCCGTCGCGCACGCGCCGGGCCATACCAGGGGGTCGGTGACGTTCCGGATGCCGGAGACGGCCGAGATCCCCTCGGTCTTCTTCTCCGGTGACCTGCTCTTCGCCGGCTCCATCGGACGCACGGACCTGCCGGGCGGCTCCATGGACGACATGCTGGCGTCGCTCGCCCGTGTCTGCCTGCCGCTCGACGACTCCACCGTGGTGCTGTCCGGCCACGGCCCCCAGACGACCATCGGCCAGGAGCGCGCCACCAACCCGTACCTACGGCAGGTGGCCGCCGGCCCGGGAGCGGACGCCGATGCCGCTCCCCGACGAGGAATGTGACGAGAGACCTCCCGTGAGCACCTTCCAGGCCCCCAAGGGCACGTACGACCTGATCCCCCCGGACAGCGCCAAGTACCTGGCCGTCCGCGAGGCCATCGCGGCTCCGCTGCGCAACTCGGGGTACGGCTACATCGAGACCCCGGGCTTCGAGAACGTCGAGCTCTTCGCGCGCGGTGTCGGCGAGTCCACCGACATCGTCACCAAGGAGATGTACGCCTTCGAGACGAAGGGCGGCGACAAGCTGGCCCTGCGCCCGGAGGGCACCGCCTCCGTCCTGCGTGCCGCCCTGGAGGCCAACCTCCACAAGACGGGCAACCTCCCCGTCAAGCTCTGGTACTCCGGCTCCTATTACCGCTACGAGCGCCCGCAGAAGGGCCGTTACCGCCACTTCTCGCAGGTCGGCGCCGAGGCGATCGGCGCGGAGGACCCGGCGCTCGACGCCGAGCTGATCATCCTGGCCGACCAGGCGTACCGCTCGCTGGGGCTGAGCGACTTCCGCATCCTGCTCAACAGCCTGGGCGACAAGGAGTGCCGCCCGGTGTACCGCGCGGCCCTCCAGGACTTCCTGCGCGGCCTGGACCTGGACGAGGACACCCTGCGCCGGGCGGAGATCAACCCCCTCCGTGTGCTGGACGACAAGCGCGAGTCGGTCCAGAAGCAGCTGGGCGACGCGCCTCTCCTGCGCGACTACCTCTGCGACGCCTGCAAGGCGTACCACGAGGAGGTCCGCGAACTGATCGGCGCGGCGGGCGTCTCCTTCGAGGACGACCCGAAGCTGGTCCGCGGCCTGGACTACTACACCCGCACCACCTTCGAGTTCGTGCACGACGGGCTGGGCTCCCAGTCCGCGGTGGGCGGCGGCGGCCGCTACGACGGGCTCTCCGAGATGATCGGCGGCCCCGCCCTCCCGTCCGTCGGCTGGGCCCTGGGCGTCGACCGCACGGTGCTGGCGCTGGAGGCGGAGGGCATCGAACTCGACCTCCCGTCCTCGACCAGCGTCTTCGCGGTGCCGCTCGGCGAGGAGGCGCGCCGCGTGCTCTTCGGGAAGGTCACGGAGCTGCGCCGGGTGGGCATCGCGGCGGACTTCTCCTACGGCGCCAAGGGGCTCAAGGGCGCCATGAAGAACGCCAACCGCAGCGGCGCCCGCTACACGATCGTCGCCGGCGAGCGCGACCTCGCCGAGGGCGTCGTCCAGCTCAAGGACATGGAGTCCGGCGAGCAGACGGCGGTCGGCGTGAACGAGATCGTGGCGGAACTGGAGTCGAGGCTCGGCTAGCCCCTGCCGGTCCACTGCCGTGCGCCGGCCGACTCGCCGAACAGGCGGCGCAGTCGGCCGGCGCGGTCAGCGGGACCGACCTGCCCCCGTCCGCGAGCGGCCGGCTCGGGTACCAGAACCGGCACCGAGGTTCGGGCGGCCGCGGGCGGCAGGGCGGGGACCGTCAATCCGGCGAACGCCGATTCGTCCTCCCGGACGATTTCTCCTCGGACCGCCCCGCGCGCGTGCCCGTCGTGTCCAGGGGCTGTGACAGCCCCCGGCGCCGCGGCCGGAAGCCGTCTTTCCGGGCGGTCGGGCGTCCTTGCTTATCTCCACCGAACGGTGGAGAGGGCGCCTCGTGCGGCACAATGGCCCCTGCCCGAAGAAGTTCCAACTCTCCATCAGACGGAATCGGCGTGATGAGCAAGACGACAGTCAAGGACGTCTCCACCGAGCCCGGGCCCGAGCACGCCTCCGCGGCACCGCGCACCGAGGGCGGCAGCCGTGCCTTCGCGTTGCTGCTGATCATCACGGGCGCCGCCGGTCTGCTCGCCGCGTGGGTCATCACGGTCGACAAGTTCAAGCTGCTCGAGGCCAAGGTCGAGGGGAAGACCTTCACCCCCGGGTGCAGCCTCAACCCGGTCGTCTCCTGCGGCAGCGTCATGGAGTCCAAGCAGGCCGCGGCCTTCGGCTTCCCGAACCCGATGCTCGGCCTGGTCTGCTACGGCATCGTCATCTGCGTCGGCGTGAGCCTGCTGACCCGCGCCCGCTTCCCGCGCTGGTACTGGCTGACCTTCAACTTCGGCACGCTCTTCGGCGTGGCCTTCTGCACCTGGCTGCAGTTCCAGTCCCTGTACCGGATCAACGCGCTCTGCCTGTGGTGCTCGCTGGCCTGGGTCGCCACGATCACCATGTTCTGGTACGTGACCTCGTTCAACATCCGCAAGGGCTTCCTGCCGACCCCGAACTGGCTGAAGTCGTTCTTCGGCGAGTTCACCTGGGTGCTGCCGGTCCTGCACATCGGCATCATCGGCATGCTGATCCTGACCCGCTGGTGGGACTTCTGGACCAGCTGACAGCCCTGCGGGGATTGTCAGTGCTGTCCCGTAGGGTTTCAGCGTGGAACCCGACCTGTTCACCGCCGCCGCCGAAGAACGCCAGGAGAAGGACCCGACCGGCAGCCCCCTGGCGGTGCGGATGCGCCCGCGCACCCTCGACGAGGTGGTGGGCCAGCAGCACCTGCTGAAGCCGGGATCCCCGCTGCGCAGACTGGTCGGCGAAGGTTCCGGCGGCCCGGCCGGACCGTCCTCCGTGATCCTCTGGGGGCCGCCCGGCACCGGCAAGACGACCCTCGCGTACGTCGTCTCCAAGGCGACCGACAAGCGGTTCGTGGAGCTCTCCGCGATCACCGCCGGTGTCAAGGAGGTCCGCGCGGTCATCGACGGCGCCCGCCGCGCCACCGGGGGCTACGGCAAGGAGACCGTCCTCTTTCTCGACGAGATCCACCGCTTCAGCAAGGCCCAGCAGGACTCCCTGCTCCCCGCCGTCGAGAACCGCTGGGTCACCCTGATCGCCGCGACCACCGAGAACCCGTACTTCTCGGTGATCTCCCCCCTCCTCTCCCGCTCCCTGCTGCTCACCCTCGAACCGCTCACCGACGACGACGTCAGAGGGCTCCTGCGCCGCGCCCTCGCCGACGAGCGCGGCCTCAAGAGCGCCGTCGCCCTCCCCGCGGACACCGAGGAGCACCTGCTGCGCATCGCCGGCGGCGACGCCCGGCGCGCCCTGACCGCCCTGGAGGCGGCCGCCGGCGCCGCCCTCGACAAGGGCGAGACGGAGATCGGCCTCGGGACCCTGGAGGAGGTCGTCGACCGCGCCGCGGTGAAGTACGACCGGGACGGCGACCAGCACTACGACGTCGCCAGCGCCCTCATCAAGTCCATCAGGGGCTCGGACGTCGACGCGGCCCTGCACTACCTGGCCCGCATGATCGAGGCAGGCGAGGACCCCCGCTTCATCGCCCGCCGCCTGATGATCTCGGCGAGCGAGGACATCGGCCTCGCCGACCCGAACGCCCTGCCCATAGCCGTGGCCGCCGCCCAGGCCGTCGCCATGATCGGCTTCCCGGAGGCCGCCCTCACCCTCAGCCACGCCACCATCGCCCTCGCCCTGGCCCCCAAGTCCAACTCGGCGACCACCGCGATCGGCGCCGCGCTGGAGGACGTCCGCAAGGGCCGGGCCGGCCAGGTGCCACCCCACCTGCGCGACGGCCACTACAAGGGCGCCGCCAAGCTGGGCCACGCGCAGGGCTACGTCTACCCGCACGACCTGCCCGAGGGCATCGCCGAGCAGCAGTACGCCCCGGACACCGTCCGGGACCGGGAGTACTACACCCCGACCCGGCACGGCGCCGAGGCGCGGTACGCCGACGCGGTCGAGTGGACCAGGAAGCACCTCGGTCGCAGGCGGTCCTGAGCAGCCTGTAGACTTCCCCGAAGCGCCGAGTCCCGCGCAGTCAGAGCGGGACAGCCGGCCGGAACCCCCGCCAGGGGGCTCCAGGAGCGTCGCGCACCGTCGAACGGTGTCGCGGGCAGCCCACCACCATCCGCCGCACGGCGGGAGAGGTCGGTGGGCCACTCGCGTGCTGCACGTATGTGCCCAGACCAGGGGAGCGGCTGCCCACCAGGCCCGGCAAGGGTCCCGGCGGGTTTCCCCGGCTGCGGATTGCGACCTCCCTCAACCCTGACAAGCCGAAAACCCAGAAGGAAGAAAGAGACAGTGGCGAACCAGTCCCGCCCCAAGGTCAAGAAGTCGCGTGCCCTCGGCATCGCGCTGACCCCGAAGGCCGTCAAGTACTTCGAGGCCCGCCCCTACCCGCCGGGTGAGCACGGCCGCGGCCGCAAGCAGAACTCGGACTACAAGGTCCGTCTGCTGGAGAAGCAGCGTCTGCGCGCGCAGTACGACATCTCCGAGCGTCAGCTGGTCCGCGCCTACGAGCGTGCCTCCAAGGTGCAGGGCAAGACCGGTGAGGCCCTGATCGTCGAGCTGGAGCGCCGCCTCGACGCGCTGGTCCTGCGTTCGGGCATCGCCCGCACGATCTACCAGGCCCGCCAGATGGTCGTCCACGGCCACATCCAGGTCAACGGCCAGAAGGTCGACAAGCCGTCCTACCGCGTGCGTCCGGACGACGTCATCCAGGTCCGCGACCGCTCGAAGGACAAGACGCTCTTCCAGATCGCCCGTGAGGGCGGCTTCGCCCCCGACGGCGAGACCCCCCGCTACCTCCAGGTGAACCTCCGCGCCCTGGCCTTCCGCCTGGACCGCGAGCCGAACCGCAAGGAAGTTCCGGTCATCTGCGACGAGCAGCTCGTCGTCGAGTACTACGCCCGCTGATCACCAGCCGGGTGTAGCACCTCAGCGTGGGCCCGCCGTCTCCCCGCCCTTCCGGGCGGGCGAGGCGGCGGGCTTTCGCATGCCCGCCCGGTAATCCGGTGCGGAGTCGCATCCCCGGCGCGATAGGCTCGGTGCAGACTTTTCGACGTTGATCCACGTCGTTCAGGCACGAGACAGGGAGCGGGTGCGCGCGGTGTCCGGTGGAGAGGTGGCCGGGATGCTGGTGGCCGTCTTCTGGGCGATCCTGGTCTCCTTCCTCGCGGTGGCGCTCGTGAGGCTGGCCCAGACGCTCAAGGCGACGACCAAGCTGGTGGCGGACGTGACCGACCAGGCCGTTCCGCTGCTCGCCGACGCCTCCGCGGCCGTCCGCTCCGCACAGACCCAGATCGACCGGGTCGACGCGATCGCCTCCGACGTCCAGGAGGTCACGTCCAACGCCTCCGCGCTGTCCACCACCGTCGCCTCCACCTTCGGCGGCCCGCTGGTCAAGGTCGCGGCCTTCGGGTACGGCGTGCGACGGGCACTGGCCGGCCGCAAGGCGGACGCGCCCGTGAAGGAGCCCAGGCGTACCGTGATCGTGGGCCGCACCGTCCCCGTCGCACGGCGCAAGAACCGGGGAAAGTAGGAGCCAGGCCATATGTTCCGCCGAACGTTCTGGTTCACCACCGGTGTCGCCGCCGGAGTGTGGGCCACCACCAAGGTCAACCGCAAGCTGAAGCAGCTGACTCCCGAGAGCCTCGCCGCGACCGCCGCGAACAAGGCACTGGAGACGGGCCACCGGATCAAGGAGCGGGCGGTCGGCTTCGCCCTCGACGTCCGGGACAACATGGCCCAGCGGGAGGACGAGCTGGGCGACGCGCTGGGCATCAACACCAGCCCCGAACTCCCCGCGCCCCGGCGGCTCGCCGCCATCGAGAACCGCAGCAACCCGAAGTACGCCGACGACAGGACGACGTACTCGTACAACCGGAATGAGGACCACTGATGGAGTCGGCTGAGATTCGCCGCCGCTGGCTGAGCTTCTTCGAGGAGCGCGGGCACACCGTCGTCCCTTCGGCGTCGCTCATCGCGGACGACCCGACTCTGCTCCTCGTCCCGGCCGGCATGGTGCCGTTCAAGCCCTACTTCCTGGGTGAGGTCAAGCCGCCCTTCGACCGCGCCACCAGCGTGCAGAAGTGCGTCCGCACCCCGGACATCGAAGAGGTCGGCAAGACCACCCGGCACGGCACGTTCTTCCAGATGTGCGGCAACTTCTCCTTCGGCGACTACTTCAAGGAAGGCGCCATCAAGTACGCCTGGGAGCTGCTCACCAGCCCCCAGGACAAGGGTGGTTACGGCCTGGAGCCGGACCGGCTGTGGATCACCGTCTACCAGGACGACGACGAGGCGGAGCGCATCTGGCACGACGTCGTCGGCGTGCCGAAGGAGCGCATCCAGCGCCTCGGCATGAAGGACAACTACTGGTCCATGGGCGTCCCCGGCCCCTGCGGCCCCTGTTCCGAGATCAACTACGACCGCGGCCCCGAGTTCGGCGTCGAGGGCGGCCCCGCCGTCAACGACGAGCGGTACGTGGAGATCTGGAACCTGGTCTTCATGCAGTACGAGCGCGGCGAGGGCATCGGCAAGGACAACTTCGAGATCCTCGGCGAGCTGCCCAGCAAGAACATCGACACGGGCCTCGGCCTGGAGCGTCTCGCCATGATTCTGCAGGGCGTGCAGAACATGTACGAGATCGACACCTCGATGGCCGTCATCAAGAAGGCCACCGAGCTGACCGGCGTCCACTACGGCGACGCCCACGCCTCGGACGTCTCGCTGCGCGTGGTCACCGACCACATGCGCACGTCGGTGATGCTCATCGGCGACGGCGTCACCCCGGGCAACGAGGGCCGCGGCTACGTGCTGCGCCGCATCATGCGCCGCGCCATCCGCAACATGCGCCTGCTCGGCGCCACCGGCCCGGTCGTCCTCGACCTCATCGACACCGTGATCGCCATGATGGGCCAGCAGTACCCGGAGCTGGTCACCGACCGCGAGCGCATCGAGAAGGTCGCCGTCGCCGAGGAGAACGCCTTCCTCAAGACGCTCAAGGCCGGCACCAACATCCTTGACACCGCCGTCACCGAGACCAAGGAGGCCGGCGGCAAGGTCCTCGCCGGCGACAAGGCGTTCCTGCTCCACGACACCTGGGGCTTCCCGATCGACCTCACCCTCGAAATGGCCGCCGAACAGGGCCTCTCGGTGGACGAGGAGGGTTTCCGCCGCCTGATGAAGGAACAGCGGGAGCGCGCCAAGGCCGACGCCCAGGCCAAGAAGACCGGCCACGCCGGCGCCGGTGCCTACCGCGAGATCGCCGACCGGACCGGCGAGACCGACTTCATCGGCTACAGCGACACCGAGGGCGAGACCACGGTCGTCGGCATCCTCGTCGACGGCGTCTCCTCGCCGGCCGCCACCGAGGGCGACGAGGTCGAGATCGTCCTGGACCGCACCCCGTTCTACGCCGAGGGCGGCGGCCAGATCGGCGACACCGGCCGGATCAAGGTCGACACCGGCGCCGTGATCGAGATCCGCGACACCCAGAAGCCGGTCCCCGGCGTCTACGTCCACAAGGGCGTCGTCCAGGTCGGCGAGGTGACGGTGGGCGCCAAGGCCCACGCCTCGATCGACTCCCGCCGCCGGACCGCCATCGCCCGCGCCCACTCGGCCACCCACCTCACCCACCAGGCGCTGCGCGACGCCCTCGGCCCGACGGCCGCCCAGGCCGGTTCCGAGAACCAGCCCGGCCGCTTCCGCTTCGACTTCGGTTCGCCGTCCGCCGTGCCGACGGCCGTGATGACCGACGTGGAGCAGAAGATCAACGAGGTGCTCGCCCGCGACCTCGACGTGCGCGCCGACATCATGGGCATCGACGAGGCCAAGAAGCAGGGCGCCATCGCCGAGTTCGGCGAGAAGTACGGCGAGCGGGTCCGCGTGGTGACCATCGGCGACTTCTCCAAGGAGCTGTGCGGCGGCACCCACGTGCACAACACCTCCCAGTTGGGCCTGGTGAAGCTGCTCGGCGAGTCCTCCATCGGCTCGGGTGTCCGCCGTATCGAGGCCCTGGTCGGTGTGGACGCCTACAACTTCCTGGCCCGTGAGCACACGGTCGTCGCTCAGCTCCAGGAGCTGATCAAGGGCCGTCCGGAGGAGCTTCCGGAGAAGGTCTCCGCCATGCTCGGCAAGCTGAAGGACGCGGAGAAGGAGATCGAGAAGTTCCGCGCGGAGAAGGTGCTGCAGGCCGCCGCCGGACTGGTCGAGTCCGCCAAGGACATCCGCGGGATCGCCGTGGTGACCGGACAGGTCCCGGACGGCACCACCCCGGACGACCTGCGCCGGCTGGTCCTCGACGTGCGTGGCCGCATCCAGGGCGGCCGGGCCGCCGTGGTCGCCCTGTTCACGGTCAACAACGGCAAGCCGCTCACGGTCATCGCCACCAACGACGCCGCCCGTGACCGCGGGCTCAAGGCCGGTGACCTGGTCCGCACCGCCGCCAAGACCCTCGGCGGCGGCGGTGGCGGCAAGCCGGACGTCGCCCAGGGCGGCGGCCAGAACCCGGCCGCGGTCGGAGAGGCCGTCGACGCCGTCGAGCGCCTCGTCGACGAGACCGCCAAGTAAGGAAACGGTCGGAAATGCGCAGAGGACGTCGACTTGCGATCGACGTCGGGGACGCCCGGATCGGGGTCGCCTCGTGCGACCCCGACGGGATCCTCGCCACCCCGGTCGAGACGGTCCCCGGCCGCGACATCCCGGCGGCCCACCGCCGGCTGCGGCAGCTGGTCGAGGAGTACGAACCGGTCGAGGTCGTCGTCGGACTCCCGCGCTCCCTCAAGGGAGGTGAGGGCCCGGCCGCCGTCAAGGTGCGGGCCTTCGCCCAGGAACTCGCCAAGGGCATCGCACCGGTGCCGGTCCGTCTGGTCGACGAGCGGATGACGACCGTGACGGCCAGTCAGGGCCTGCGCGCCTCGGGGGTGAAGTCCAAGAAGGGCCGCTCGGTCATCGACCAGGCCGCCGCTGTGATCATCCTCCAGCAGGCACTGGAATCCGAACGGGTGTCAGGTAAACCACCCGGCGAGGGCGTCGAAGTGGTCATCTGATCGCGATACGGTAACGTTCCGCGCGATGCGATGGTTTTCGAACAGCCACCGCACAGCAAGAGACGGAACGGTCAGGCGGCCCACCAGTCGCCTGACGCGCCGCCTCGCGGCTCTAGGGGATCGATGACTGAGTATGGCCGGGGCCAGGGCTCCGAACCGTGGCATCCGGAGGACCCGTTGTACGGGGACGACGGATGGGGCGGACAGCAGGCCCATGTGGGCCCGCAGTCCCCCTACGGCAGTCAGCCGCAGAACTACCCGTCGCAGCAGTCGCCGCAGCACTACCCGCAGCAGTCGCAGCAGCAGTACGGCGACTGGGGCCAGCATCCGCAGGGCGGGTACGACCAGCAGCAGTACGCGTACTACGACGAACAGGGCCAACTCCACTACGTCGACGGGCACGGTCAGCAGCAGTACGACCAGCAGTACGTCGGCCATGCTCCGCAGCAGTACCACCAGGGCACCTGGGACGCGACCGGCACCCACGGCCACGTTCCCTACGCCGCCGACCCCGGCGACCCCTACGGCCAGCAGCCCGTGGCCTACGGCGTCGAGCAGCCCGACTTCTACGGCACCGAGGACGCCTACCCGCCCCCGGAGCCGCCCGGCCGCCGGCGCCCCGAGCCGGAACCGGAGCCGCAGCCCGCCGCCGAGGAGGAGGAAGAGGAGCAGCACCCCTTCTTCACCGGCGCCGACGACTCCGACGACGATGCCGACGAGAGCGACGACGATCCGAAAGGACGCCGCGGTGGTGGCCGCGGCAAAGGGGGCAAGGAAGGCAAGGGTGGCAAGGGCGCCAAGAAGCGCCGCAACGGCGCCGCCTGCCTGGTGGTCTGCCTGGTCTTCGGCGGCGGCGCGGCCACCGTCGGCTATTTCGGCTGGCACTTCTACCAAAATCGTTTCGGCGCGGCCCCGGACTACACGGGCAGCGGCTCCAGCGAGACCGTCACGGTCCAGATCCCCAAGGGCGCGGGTGGGTACGACATCGGCCGCCGGCTGAAGGAGGCCGGTGTCGTCAAGAGCGTCGACGCGTTCGTGCACGCGCAGACGCAGAACCCCAAGGGAAACACGATCCAGGCGGGCGCCTACACGCTCAAGAAGGAGATGTCCGCCGCCAGCTGCGTGCTGCTGATGCTCGACCCGAGCAGCAAGGCCAATGTCGTCGTCACCCCGGGCGAGCGCGCCGCGGCGGTCTACGTGGCCCTCGACAAAAAACTCGGCCTTTCCGCGGGCACCTCCAAAAAGGTCGCCAGGGCCGAGTACAAGAACCTCGGTCTGCCGAGTTACGCGAACACCAGCAGCAAGATCATGGACCCGCTGGAAGGATTCCTCTACCCGGGCACCTATCCCGCGGCCAAGGGCATGAAGCCCGACGCGATCCTGAAACAGATGGTCGCCGCGGCCAAGGAGCAGTACGCCGCCTACGACCTCGCGGCCGAGGCCAGGAAGTTCGACCTGGACAGCCCGCTGCAGGTCATCACGGTCGCGAGCCTCGTCCAGGCCGAAGGAAAGACGCACGACGACTTCCGCAAGATGGCGGAAGTGATCTACAACCGTCTCAAGCCCACGAACACCGAGACGAACCAGAAGCTGCAATTCGACTCGACCTTCAACTACCTGAAGGGCACCAGCAATATCCACATCAGCGAGTCGGAGATCAACAGCAACCGGGACCCGTACAACACGTACACCCAGAAGGGGCTTCCGCCCGGACCGATCGGCAACCCCGGTGAGGACGCGCTGAAGGCAGCCCTGAATCCGACCGACGACGGCTGGATCTACTTCGTGGCGACCGACGGCCAGAACAACACCGAATTCGCCAAGACCTACGCGGAATTCCAGCAGCTCAAGGAAAAGTTCAATGCCAGCTCGGGCAACTGACGCCCGCCGGGCCGCCGTGCTCGGCAAGCCCATCGCCCACTCCCTCTCCCCGGTGCTGCACCGTGCCGCGTACGACGAACTCGGACTCGCCGACTGGTCGTACGAGCGCTTCGAGATCGATGAGGCGGGACTGCCCGGCTTCCTCGGGGCGCTGGGGCCGGAGTGGGCCGGGCTGTCGCTGACGATGCCGCTGAAGCGGGCCGTCATCCCGCTGCTCGACGAGGTCAGCGAGACCGCCGCCTCGGTCGACGCCGTCAACACCGTCGTCTTCACGGAGGACGGGCGCCGGCTCGGCGACAACACCGACATCCCGGGCATGGTGGCCGCGCTGCGTGAGCACGGCGTCGAGCAGGTCGGCTCCGCCGCCGTCCTGGGCGCCGGCGCCACCGCCTCGTCCGCACTGGCCGCCCTGGCCCGGATCTGCACCGGCGAGGTCGTCGCCTACGTCCGCAGCGAGGAGCGCGCCGCCGAGATGCGGCACTGGGGCGAGCGGCTCGACGTCGAGGTCCGCACCGCCGACTGGGCCGACGCCGAGCAGGCCCTGCACGCCCCCCTGGTGATCGCCACGACGCCCGCCGGTACGACCGACGCCCTCGCCGCTGCCGTGCCCGAGCGTCCGGCCACCCTCTTCGACGTGCTGTACCACCCCTGGCCCACGGCCCTGGCCGCCCGCTGGTCCATGTTCGGCGGGGCCGTGGTCAGCGGTCTGGATCTGCTGGTGCACCAGGCCGTGCTCCAGGTCGAGCAGATGACCGGTCGCGGTCCTGCGCCACTGGACGCCATGCGCAGGGCGGGGGAGAAGGCGCTCGCCGAGCGCTGAGCGCGGACCGCTGCGCCGACGATGCGGCGCCGGCCCGGTCCGGGGCGCTGCCGGGCGCCGACCTGGCACATCCGCGTCCGTCTGATGGACCGCCGACCGGGTTGGGCGGCCGGACGTGGGAGGATCGGAGGTGGCGGACCGGGGCCGCGCACCCGGTCGGGCCGTCGCCGTACGCGAGGACACGCGTATGCAGGGCAGTACCAGGGCGCGAGCACTGAGGAGCATCGTTGAGCAGGCTGCGTTGGCTGACCGCGGGGGAGTCCCACGGTCCCGCACTTGTCGCGACGCTGGAGGGCCTTCCCGCCGGCGTGCCGATCACGACCGAGATGGTCGCCGACCACCTGGCGCGGCGGCGGCTCGGCTATGGCCGCGGTGCGCGCATGAAGTTCGAGCGCGACGAGGTCACCTTCCTCGGCGGCGTCCGGCACGGCCTCACCCTCGGCTCCCCGGTGGCGATCATGGTGGGCAACAGTGAGTGGCCCAAGTGGGAGCAGGTCATGGCGGCCGACCCGGTCGACCCCGAGATCCTCGCCGGCCTCGCCCGCAACGCCCCGCTGACCCGCCCCCGCCCCGGCCACGCCGACCTGGCCGGCATGCAGAAGTACGGCTTCGACGAGGCCCGGCCGGTGCTGGAGCGCGCCTCCGCCCGGGAGACCGCGGCCCGCGTGGCGCTCGGCGCCGTCGCCCGGTCCTACCTCAAGGAGACCGCCGGCATCGAGATCGTCTCGCACGTGGTCGAGCTGTGCTCCGTGAAGGCCCCGGCCGGTACCTACCCCACCCCGGCCGACGTCGACAAGCTGGACGCCGACCCGCTGCGCTGCCTGGACGCCGACGCGTCGAAGGCGATGGTCGCGGAGGTCGACCAGGCCCACAAGGACGGCGACACCCTCGGCGGAGTGGTCGAGGTGCTGGCCTACGGCGTCCCCGTCGGCCTCGGCTCGCACGTCCACTGGGACCGCAAGCTGGACGCCCGCCTCGCCGGCGCCCTCATGGGCATCCAGGCGATCAAGGGCGTCGAGATCGGCGACGGCTTCGAGCTGGCCCGGGTGCCCGGCTCCAAGGCCCACGACGAGATCGTCAACACCCCGGAGGGCATCCGCCGCGTCTCCGGCCGGGCCGGCGGCACCGAGGGCGGCCTCTCCACCGGCGAGCTGCTCCGGGTCCGGGCCGCGATGAAGCCCATCGCGACCGTGCCGCGCGCCCTGCAGACCGTCGACGTGACGACCGGCGAGGCCACCCAGGCCCACCACCAGCGCTCCGACGTCTCCGCCGTGCCGGCCGCCGGCATCGTCGCCGAGGCCATGGTCGCGCTCGTCCTCGCGGACGCGGTCGCCGAGAAGTTCGGCGGCGACTCGGTGACCGAGACCCGGCGGAACGTGCGGTCGTACCTCGAGAACCTGGCCATCCGGTGACCGGCACCCCGAGGGTGGTGCTGGTCGGGCCGATGGGCGTCGGCAAGTCCACGGTCGGGCAGCTGCTCGCCGACCGCCTCGGCGTCGGCTACCGGGACACCGACGAGGACATCGTGGCCGCCGAGGGCCGCGCCATCGCCGACATCTTCGTGGCCGAGGGCGAGCCGGTGTTCCGCGAGATCGAGAAGCGGGCGGTACGGGTGGCGCTGGCCGAGCACGAGGGCGTCCTCGCGCTCGGCGGCGGCGCGATCCTGGACCCGGAGACCCGCGCCCTGCTCGCCGACCGCCGGGTGGTCTACCTCTCGATGGACGTCGAGGAGGCCGTCAAGCGCACCGGCCTGAACGCGGCCCGGCCCCTGCTCGCCATCAACCCGCGCAGGCAGTGGCGCGAGCTGATGGAAGCCCGGCGGCACCTGTACGAGGAGGTCGCCACGGCCGTCGTCGCGACCGACGGCCGTACGCCCGAAGAGGTCACCCAGGCAGCCCTGGACGCACTGGAGTCGAAGGCTGCATCCCCCGGGGGACAGTCCCCGGACCCCCGGCCGGAGGACGTTGTGGCAAGCCAGATTACGAGGATCCAGGTCGGCGGCAGCGCGGGCAGCGACCCGTACGAGGTCCTGGTGGGGCGTCAGCTCCTCGACGAGCTCGGCGGGCTGGTCGGCGAGAAGGCCAAGCGGGTTGCCGTGATCCACCCCGAGGCGCTCGCCGACACCGGTGACGCGCTCCGCGCCGACCTGGCCGGGCAGGGCTACGAGGCCGTCGCCATCCAGGTGCCCAACGCGGAGGAGGCCAAGACCGCCGAGGTCGCCGCCTACTGCTGGAAGGCGCTCGGCCAGTCCGGCTTCACCCGCTCCGACGTCATCATCGGCGTGGGCGGCGGCGCGACCACCGACCTGGCCGGTTTCGTGGCCGCCACCTGGCTGCGCGGCGTCCGCTGGATCGCCATCCCGACCACCGTGCTCGCCATGGTCGACGCGGCGGTCGGCGGAAAGACCGGCATCAACACGGCCGAGGGCAAGAACCTGGTCGGCGCCTTCCATCCCCCGACGGGCGTCCTCTGCGACCTTGCCGCGCTGGACTCCCTCCCGGTCAACGACTACGTCTCCGGGCTCGCCGAGATCATCAAGGCCGGCTTCATCGCCGACCCGGTGATCCTGGAGCTCATCGAGTCCGACCCCGAGGCCGCGCGCACGCCGGCGGGCCCGCACACCGCCGAGCTGATCGAGCGGTCCATCCGGGTGAAGGCGGAGGTCGTCTCGTCCGACCTGAAGGAGTCGGGCCTGCGCGAGATCCTGAACTACGGCCACACGCTCGGCCACGCCATCGAGAAGAACGAGCGCTACAAGTGGCGGCACGGCGCCGCGGTCGCCGTCGGCATGCACTTCGCCGCCGAGCTGGGCCGGCTGGCCGGACGCCTGGACGACGCGACGGCCGACCGCCACCGTACGGTCCTGGAGTCCGTCGGCCTCCCGCTGCACTACCGCTACGACCAGTGGCCCAAGCTCCTGGAGACGATGAAGGTCGACAAGAAGTCCCGCGGCGACCTGCTCCGCTTCATCGTCCTGGACGGCCTCGCCAAGCCGACGGTCATGGAGGGCCCGGACCCCGCCGTGCTGCTCGCCGCGTACGGCGAGGTCGGTCAGTAGACAGGCCTTGCAGGGCGGGCACTTCGGACCGCCCCCGGCCGTTTCACCAAACGACGACCAGGGGCGGTACGGTTCGGTAACGAGCGTGTCCGAACATGACGAGACGGAGTGGCACCGGATGCAGCACGCAGTGGGATCTCCGCTGCCGCCGCCCCATCAGCCGGGGCAGGAACCGACCGGCTGGCAGCCGGCCGCACACCACCCGGGACCGCCGCAGGGCCCGCCGCCCGTGCCGCCGCCACCGTCCGCGCCTCCGCAGCCGCCGCTCCCCCCGCTTCCCTCGGCGCCGCCGCCGCCCGACACCACGGGCCACGTGCCGCTGCCGCCGGGTGCGCCGGTGGGCATGCCGAGCACGCCCCCCGCCGCCACGGTGCCCGATCCGACGACCACCACCCTGGCCGTCCTCCTCATCGGTCCGGCCGGGGCGGGCAAGACCAGCGTGGCCAAGTACTGGGCCGACCACCGCCGGGTCCCCACGGCCCACATCAGCCTCGACGACGTCCGGGAGTGGGTCCGCTCCGGCTTCGCCGACCCACAGTCCGGGTGGAACGACCACTCCGAGGCCCAGTACCGCCTCGCCCGCCGCACCTGCGGCTTCGCCGCGCGCAACTTCCTGGCCAACGGCATCTCGTGCATCCTCGACGACGCGGTCTTCCCGGACCGCCCGGTCGTCGGCCTCGGCGGCTGGAAGCGCCACGTCGGCCCCGGCCTGCTCCCGGTCGTCCTCCTCCCCGGCCTCGACATCGTCCTGGAGCGCAACGCCGAACGCACCGGCAACCGCCGCCTCACCGACGAGGAAGTGGCCCGTATCCACGGCCGCATGGCGGGCTGGTACGGCTCCGGCCTCCCGATCATCGACAACTCCCAACTGGACATCCCGGCAACAGCAAGAATCCTCGACGAGGTTCTGACCAGAGCAATAGCAAGCCCCCCCACCTGGTGACAGAACCAGCAGCCCCCAAGCGGCACGGAGAACTGCGCAAGCACCCGATCCCCCCTCAAGGGGCGCGGGGAACTGCGCGAAGACGACCACGCACCCGCACCTCACCACGGCGCCCGCCACCCCACTCGGCCCCCCTCAACCGGCACAAACCGCCCATCCCTCCTACGCTCGACTCATGTCAGACGTGTACGCGGCCCGCCGAACCAGGCTGAGGGAACGCTGCCACGCGGCCGGCAGCCAGTCCGCCGTCATCTCGCACCCGGCCAACGTGAGATACCTCGCCGGCGCCGCACCCCACGGCTCCGTCCTGCTCCTCGGCAGACGCGAGGACCTCCTCGTCTGCCCCGGCCCGCTGGACGACCGCCCCGCCGAGGCCCGCCCCGACGAGTCCCTGCGGCCCCACCTCCTGGCAGGCCCCGGCGGCGACCCCGCCGTGGCCGCCGCCGACCTCGCCGCCGCCCAGGACGCCGACACCCTCGCCGTCGAGGAGCACCACCTCACCGTGGCCCGGCACCGCGCCCTCGCCTCCGTCGCGCCCCGCCTCCGCCTGACCGACCTCGGCAGCGCCGTCGAGCAGCTCAGGGTCGTGAAGGACGAGGAGGAGATCTCCTGCCTGCGCATCGGCGCCGAGATCGCCGACCAGGCCCTCGGCGAACTGCTGGAGTCGATCCTCGTCGGCCGCACCGAACGGCACCTCGCTCTGGAGCTGGAGCGCCGCCTCGTCGACCACGGCGCCGACGGCCCGGCCTTCCCCACCTCCGTGGCCGCCGGCCCGAACTCCGGCCGCCGCGGCCACCGCCCCACCGACCGCCGGGTCGAGGAGGGCGACTTCCTGACCGTCTGCCTCGGCGCGACCTACCGCGGCTACCGCTGCGAGATCGGCCGCACCTTCGTCATCGGCACCTCGCCCGCCGACTGGCAGATCGAGCTCTACGACCTCGTCTTCGCCGCTCAGCGGGCCGGCCGGGAGAGCCTCGTGCCCGGCGCCGCCTGCCGCGACGTCGACCGCGCCGCCCGCCAGGTCCTCCGCTCCGCCGGCTACGCCGAGGCCCTGCAACCCCTCACCGGACACGGCGTCGGACTCGAAATCGACGAGGACCCGCAGCTCGCCCCCGCGGCCATGGGTAAACTGGACGCTTGCGTGCCGGTCACCGTCGAACCGGGGGTCCACCTCCCGGGCCGGGGCGGCGTCCGGATCGATGACACGCTCGTCGTACGCCCCGAGGCGGACGGCGGACCCGAGCTACTCACCATCACGACCAAGGAGCTGCTCGCACTCTAGGCAAGGTGCGTGCGCCGGGGTCGTCCACGTCAGTCCAGGAGATTCCGCAACCGTGGCTTCCACGAACGACCTCAAGAACGGCCTGGTGCTCAAGCTCGAAGGCGGCCAGCTCTGGTCCGTCGTCGAGTTCCAGCACGTCAAGCCCGGCAAGGGCCCCGCTTTCGTGCGCACCAAGCTCAAGAACGTGCTGTCCGGCAAGGTGGTCGACAAGACCTTCAACGCCGGCGTCAAGGTCGAGACGGCCACTGTCGACAAGCGCGACATGCAGTTCTCGTACATGGACGGCGAGTACTTCGTCTTCATGGACATGGACACGTACGACCAGCTGCACATCGACCGGAAGACCGTCGGCGACGCCGCCAACTTCCTGATCGAGGGCTTCACGGCCGTCGTCGCCCAGCACGAGGGCGAGGTGCTCTTCGTCGAGCTCCCGGCCGCTGTCGAGCTGACCGTCCAGGAGACCGAGCCGGGCGTCCAGGGCGACCGCTCCACCGGCGGCACCAAGCCGGCCACCCTGGAGACCGGCCACCAGATCCAGGTCCCGCTCTTCATCACCACCGGTGAGAAGATCAAGGTCGACACCCGCACGAGCGACTACCTCGGCCGGGTGAACAGCTAACCGTGGCTGCCCGCAACACGGCCCGCAAGCGCGCCTTCCAGATCCTCTTCGAGGGCGACCAGCGCGGGGCCGACGTGCTGACCGTCCTCGCGGACTGGATCCGGCTGTCCAGGGACGACACCCGCCAGCCGCCGGTGAGCGAGTACACCATGCAGCTGGTCGAGGGCTACGCCGAGCACGCCACGCGTATCGACGAGCTGATCGCCCAGTACGCGGTCGGCTGGACGCTGGACCGGATGCCGGTCGTCGACCGCAACATCCTGCGCCTCGGCGCGTACGAGCTGATCTGGGTCGACGAGACGCCGGACGCCGTCGTCCTCGACGAGATGGTGCAGCTCGCGAAGGAGTTCTCGACGGACGAGTCGCCCTCGTTCGTGAACGGGCTTCTGGGGCGTCTGAAGGAGCTGAAGCCGTCGCTGCGCCGGGAGGTGTGAGCCGACGGAACGCCGGAGGGCCTGCAGCGTGCCTTGCTGCAGGC